>QKIH01000062.1 GCA_003249645.1 Desulfobulbaceae bacterium
GGGCAGAAATTTTTTTGTTAAGTTTACTTCGCCATCAGAATCGGGCCGGACTTAATAATTCGCACCCAGGCCAGTCATGAAGTAGAGCGGAATGCCCGCAAATGCGATAAGGAAGAACACCGGAACAATATATGTGAGAGTTCCGATTAGACAGTTGAACCGCGGATGGTTAACACCAAGGGTCTGCAGCATGGACCAGAAACCATGGCTGAGATGAAGGGCCAGAGCCGCAAAGCCTGCCAGGTAAAAAACACCGTAGAAGAAACCGCTGAATAGCTCTTTCACATGTTCTGAAACCGGGACATCCTCCGGCCCGAATGTGAATCCTGAGATATGGACCAAGAGAAAGAGCAGGATAAACAAGCCAGAATAAGGCATGGTCTTGGCAGCAATACTGTTTTTTTCCTGCACAATATCGACCTCAACAGCATAACGGGACTTGCTTACCTCCCGGTTCTGCCAGAAGAGGTTCAGGCCGATGCAGACATGTGCAAGCACAATGACCAAAAGCGAGACAGAGAAGATAAAAACAAGAATTGGCAGGCTATGCAAGGCATCAGCATACCCCTGGAATGCCTTGCTGCTGATATAGATTGCAGCGTTGCCGAAGATGTGGGTGCAAAGAAACAGAACAAGCAGCAATCCGCTTGTCGCCATGATGTACTTCTTGCCGATGGACGATTTGAGAAAGTTGATGAACCACATGCGCGCACCTTTTGGGTAAAGGTTGAAATGGTGAAGCGTGATAATCTCATAATTTGCTGCCGCCCCGACCTCTTGTTTTCGCATTTGTACTGCGAGGGATACACAAGAAGTCCACGACAGCCAATAATGAGGCCTGCTACCGAACTTTTCAAAAAATAACGTAATCGGATAACGTACCGTGTAAAATCAGACGGTTACATCGTGGCATCGTGTCCGATTCAGCTATATGTGAGGCGATCATGTATGGTTTACTCAAAAACCATATTTATATGAATCGAAAAAAAAAGAAAGATATTTTTTTATTTACCAATATGTTCAATGGGTTAAATATGGATAATCTTGTTACTCCAACCATGTGCAACCCTGCGCGCTTACTACCGTTTTCCGACAATCCAATAGGTTGAATCATGCATAAAAAAACAGTCATTTTTGACCTCGACGGAACGCTGCTCGATACACTGGCAGATTTGGCATATGCCGGCAATGCAGTGCTGGCCGAATATGGTTTTCCAGAACATCCTGTCGATAAATACAAATATTTTGTGGGAGACGGAATGCGTGTATTGATTGAAAGAATCGTTCCTTCAACCTGTACGCTTGAGGAGATAAATACGTGCTGTGCAGCATTTAATCGAATTTACGGTGAATGCTGGGACAGGAGCACAACTCTCTATTCCGGCGTCCAGGATATGCTCAAGCGACTCACTAATGAAGGAGTTCGATTGGCTATTCTTTCAAACAAGCCACACCAGTTCACCACTGCCTGTGTCAAACGTTTTTTTCCACAACAACGTTTTGATCTGGTTTTTGGTCAGAGAGACGACGTTAAGAAAAAACCGGATCCAGCCGGAGCTCTTGAAATTGCGGAAAAACTTGGTGTTCAACCCTCAGAATGTGTTTACGTCGGGGATACGGCAGTGGATATGCAAACCGGAAAAAGTGCGGGCATGTTTACAGTAGGAGTTCTCTGGGGTTTTCGAACGCTCAGGGAGCTTCAGGAGAACAAAGCAGATCTGATAGTACATCACCCCATGGAGATTGTTGATCATGTCATTTGTGCCGGCTGATTATATTCCGTATCTCACCTATGTGACACCGCCGCTCGTCGGTGCATTTATCGGCTATC
>QKIH01000163.1 GCA_003249645.1 Desulfobulbaceae bacterium
TCGACACACCGGTTAAACGCTATTCATCCGGCATGTATGTACGGCATAGCCGTCAGGCTAAGGCGAAGACTACTGGCGAGATGTTGTATCTAGACAATAAGGCGCGACAAAACCTTCAAAGCCCCAGCCTCATAATGGCACCCTTTTTAGCCGAGAATGATTACTAATCATTCTCAGGGATTAGTGTTAAACTTTTGGTAAATATAAACGTTTTTTCAGTAATTTGCATTATTTTACACCATTAGGAGAATACAAAGCGCTGAATTTCAGTTTATTGAAAAGGCCATAAGAAAACAGCTCCATTGTTTCTTTACTCGTCAGGAAATCGACCTCTTAGCACGCAAGAGCAAGTTCGTTCAACGGTCAGGCTTGCTTGGTGGATTTACTTTTCTCTGCCTGCTGGCTTTCAATAGCGATGCTTTGGCGTTTGAGAGTCTCAACGATCTCACCGTCAAGCTGGAATTGGACCATGACATCTGCATAAAGAAACAATCTCTGGATGAGCGATTCAATCAGTATGCGGTTTCTTTTCTCACAGCAGCCCTCTCTGAACTGTTCAACAAACAGTTGGCAGGAGGAACGACGCTGTTGATAAGCTGTGATCAGTTTAATAGGATTTTGATTAAAGATTCTGTTTGTTTTCAAATAGATCCATCTTTATCCAAGTATTATCCCGGTAGTGGCGGCAGTGGCTCCGCTGCCAGTGTCAGGATCCAATTTGAATATGATTTAGTGTCCGGCAGAATCGTTGATCTCAGCCTAAATGCGTTTAACGACCAGGATGCGACCAATTCAACGCTGACCATTGATGTTGTCAAAGAAGGTGACCTTGTTATTCGTGACCTCGCTTACATGCATGTATCTGCATTGCGAGGTATCTTGCAGAAACTTGGCGATTTTTTGTGCCGCCTGCAGGCCAACAAGCAGGTGTATCAACTTCGAGGCAAGAAAAAGGTTGAGCTGAATTTTTCCCGGATTGTTCGAGCCATGACCGATGCAGGAATCGATAAATTTGAAGACAGAGTATTCCTTGACCGGAATCTGACGTTACAGGTTCGCCTCTTTGTTTATCTGTTACCAGAAAGCGTCTACCAGGAACGAATGCGCAAGGCCAACCTGAATGCCCAAAAGAAAGGGCGGCAAATAGGGAAAGAATTCAAAGCACGAGCAAGGCTCAACCTGTTCATCACCTCCGCATCAGAGGAGTTGCTTGATATTGAGAATGCGTGGAAGGCATACACCTTGCGCTGGCAGATCGAGCTTGTTTTTAAGACCTGGAAATCGCTGTGGAAAATCGACAAGGTCAAAAAGGTGAAAAAAGAACGCCTTGAATGCTATATTTACTCGAAATTATTCATTATTGTACTCAGCCTGAACATGTTGTGGATAACGCATAATCTCATGCGGGGGCTCTGCGGTAAAAATCTCAGTTTCTACAAAGCGTTGAAGACATGGATAAGATCTCTTGGCCGGTTCAAAGAGGCATTTTTCAACGGAATGGAAGCTGTGACGAAATTTTTAAAAAAGTTTCTCGAGTTGAGTTGCCGGAAACATTTGTTGGAGAAGAGAAAAGATGGAAACTATTCTCCGGAAATCGTTCAAGGCATTTTTATCCTGAGAATCGAAAGGGAGTCAATACCGTGGGCGGCATGATCAATGCCGCCATGGCTTAGCCTGACGGCTATGGGGGAGGCGGGACGGAAAGCCACTGGTCTTTTTAAGAAAGTCGGGTTGCCATAAATGAGGCGATCCTGCTTTATTATTTGTTTAAGAGAGGTGTAAAAATGAAGAGAAGTCTAGTTTGGTTTGACTCTGCCTTGTTAATCCTT
>QKIH01000082.1 GCA_003249645.1 Desulfobulbaceae bacterium
GCTCCTATATGCTGACCGAGAACAATTTCCACCTCGTCGGGAGTGGGCATTATTTCGATCGGTTTTCCCGCAGTCAGATCAACCAGCTCTGGTGGATGAACACCACCCTTTGGAAAGGTCAATAATGAGGTCATGATTCACATATCTTCATTTGATGAAAATATTTCCTATAATCGGAAATATCAGTTAAATCGTTTTGGCCCGGCACTGCTCTCTTAATGTATTCCACCGTAATATTTCATGAATTGAATACGCTCATAGGACGCTGGATTTTCAGCATTGCTGTAACTCAGTTTGCCTTTGAATTCGACAAGCGAATTAAACTGCTGCTCATCCATCCACTTTTCAAGCCCTTCAAGCATAGTCTTCAGATACGGTGCACCATGTTTATACATGGCCGACACTGTCTGCACCGCAGAAGCCCCGGCAAGAAGCTGTTTGATAAGTGCTTCATGATCATGAATACCTGAAGACGCTGCTATACTCTGCTCGATATTTGGTGATAGAAGAGCCACCCATCTAAGAGGAACAACATGTTCTTCAGGTGAACTCAGTACAGGTGCAGCCTTCAGTTGGAGAGATTTAATATCGATATCAGGGCTGTAATATCTGTTGAACAGGACAAAGCCTGCTACTTTGCCGGTCCAGCTCAGTCTATTCACCAAATGCGCCAAAGCCGAACCATACCTGCTCATTTTAACCGCAATAGGAAGAGAAGTAGTCGCTGCAACCTTGTTGATTATCTCAAGGTAGAGTTTTTCATTATCTGTACAGCTCTTCTGAGGGTCACTCGGGAGCAGGGAGATATTGAGTTCCAGAGCATCGGCGCCAGCCTCTTCTATTGATTTAGTGAATGAAACCCATTCATCAGCATTCACACAGTTAATGCTGGCAATTATTGGCACAGAGGCTTCTTTTTTGGCTGCGGAAATCAGTTCAAGATATTCACTGACCACAGTGTCTCTGGTGTAGGCACGAATGTAATCGAAGGAATCAGGATAATCAGTTGTATAGGAATCCATGGCCGAGTTTAACTCAGCCAGAATCTGCTCTTCGAACAATGATTTGAGTACAATCGCACCCGCACCGTTACTGTCGAATTCCCTGATCTTCTCGATGGAGTTCGTGAGACCGCAGCTCCCCACAATTACAGGGTTTCTTAGCTGCAGTCCAAGATATTCGGTAGAAAGATCTTTCATTGCATCTCACTCATTTCAAGGTTAATGACATCAATCTGACCTGTTGGGATGTTCCATAATGGGATTTCATCAAAACAGGAAAGTCATACTTAACAACATGTAATGTACAGATATGCTAACTCTTTCCATAAACGATGAATCATGTAGTACAGAGCATTTGAAGACGCTTTGATGACGACACTGAATTTTATCGTTTATTGAGCAATCCTATCCCAAGCTTTACATTTTTGCAATATTTTATCATTTCAAGGAGATATCATCCCCTTTTCAGTTTTGGACATAATCTCATATTGTGCGAAAACAATCAATTACTAACAGACTTATCTAACGCCAAAACTTACATTTCACCTTATACAAGGAGACTATTTCCTGTTTTCTCTTCCATATGATCATCGCCTACAAAGCATGAAACCGGACTAATACCACAGAAGTGAATCGCTCCGATAAAATCGGATACATCAACCTTGATGCAAAAATTATTTATCTGGTTACCACTAAAACTCAGTTTTTAAATTGGGTGCTCACTATATGACACCCAAGCCATGGCATAATCCTCCTAAAAACCAAAGGAGAAAGATTATGCCTAAAAACAAAATTCAATTTCAAAAGGGTCTAAGCTTGCCT
>QKIH01000022.1 GCA_003249645.1 Desulfobulbaceae bacterium
AAGAATGCTTCAACAAAGGCACGGGTTGCATTTTCCTTTTCAAGCATCATAAGTGGATAATTCTCCAGATGTGAAAGCGGCAGCGGTGAAGGAATCTCATCTTTATATCGAGTACCGCTGACCATGATATCATTGATATCCATCAGGTCCTCAGCGATACAATCTTTTAGTGTCGCTGGTTTACTGATAATCGCGAAATCAATTCCTCCCTGGCAAAGTTTTTCGAGCGTCTGTTCAGAAGACCGGTTGATAACCGTTATACGAATGTCCGGGTAGTCTTTGCTGAATTGCTCAAGATGCGGGATGAGAATATGCCGACAGAGAGTTTCGCTTATGCCGATCTTTACACTCCCTGCCTCCTTGTTGCGAAGCTTTTTGAGGATTCTTTCGCCATTATCAAGATGTTCAAATCCTTTCTGCACATAGTCGAAGAGAAACCTGCCTTCGCTGGTGAGCGTTACTCCTTTAGGGGTTCTGTTAAACAAAATACACTCACTGAGTTCTTCAAGTTTCCTGATTGCTTTGCTGACCGCCGGCTGGCTTATAAACAATTGATTAGCGGCAAGAGATATATTGCCGCAGCGGGCAACGATCAGAAAAGTTCTATAGAGTTCAGCATCGATCATAGATATAACCTAGAGTTATTAATGATATGAAAAACGGTAATTTTATTTATATCAAATTTTCCTGTAAAGAAAAGAAAGAATAAAGAAGAGGCCTCTTTATCATCAAAAAACAACAGATTGGAGAATGTGATGAACTCTATTGAGAAAATTCTGGCAGCCCATGCCGGAAAGCACACTGTATCACCGGGTGATATCATCGAGGTTAATCTTGATTACGTTATGTCCAACGATGCTTGCACTGTTCTTGCCATGGATGTGTTTCAAAAACAGTTAAAAGCCGAAAAGGTGTTTGATCCTGAAAAGCTTGTCATGTTTATGGATCATTACACCCCGAGCAGTTCAATTGATGCTGCAGAAGTCCATCGCAAGATGCGTGAGTTTGCCCATGAGCAGGGTATGAAAAATGTCTATGATGGTGCCGGGATCTGTCAACAGCTGATGATCGAAAAACATGTACAACCCGGACAGGTGATCATCGGTGCCGATTCCCATACCTGTAGCTACGGGTCGCTCGGCGCCCTTGCTACCGGAATGGGTTCAACCGACGTGGCTATTGTCTGGCAGCAGGGGAAAATATGGATGCGGGTTCCCCCGACCCTTAAATTACATGTGACAGGCAAGTGGCCGCAAGCGGTGTATGCTAAAGATCTGATGCTGAGAGTGGTTGGTGAACTGACAGCCTCCGGTGCCACCTATAAGGCGCTCTATTTCACTGGAGAAGCAATTGAGGCCTTAAGTATTTCAGGGCGAACAACCTTATGCAATATGGCCATTGAGACCGGAGCAAAATTTGCCTACATCTCCCCCGATGAAAAGACGGCAGAATACCTCGATAGTGTTGGAAGAACACAGGATCTCTGTTTTGAAGATTATCAGGACGCCGGAAGCTTCGAGCGCACCATCACTATAGATGTGAGCAGCCTCAGCCCACAGATCGCACGTCCCGGAAGGGTCGACGATGTCTGCAGTATTGATGAAGTAATGGGAAGAAAGGTAGACGAGATCTTCCTTGGCGCCTGTACAAACGGGAGTTTCGATGATCTTGCCGTCGCGGCACAAATACTCAAAAACAGGACAATAGCACCTTCTGTACGGATGCTTGTCACCCCGGCCTCCACCGAAATCTATCTCCAGGCAGTCAAAGCCGGTTTTATCGAGACCTTTATAAAAAGCGGCGCCATGGTCAATCATCC
>QKIH01000139.1 GCA_003249645.1 Desulfobulbaceae bacterium
CAATATTTCGATTATCGCTACTATATTGTCGAAAGTGATGAATTCAATGCTTTTGCGGCACCGTCCGGATTGATATTTTTCTACACCGGTCTCATTAAGCAGATGAACAGTGAAGACCAGCTCTGTTCTGTCCTTGCTCACGAAATAGGTCATGTTGTCAGACGACATTTGGCGTCCAGGATCGAGCAGGGGAATATCGTCAGTATAGCAAGTCTTGGTGTTGCCCTTGCCTCCCTTGCATTAGGCAATGCTAAAGCAACGGCGGCACTTATTACCGGTTCTTTTGCCGCCAGCCAGTCTGCACAGCTCGCTTTCAGCAGAGAACATGAAGAAGAAGCAGATCTTTTGGCTTATGGCTGGATGAAAAAACTTGGACGTAGTCCGGTAGGTCAAGAAGAAATGCTGCAGACCATGCGTCGTATAGTGCGATATAAATCAAGTCAGGTTCCTCAATATCTTCTTACGCACCCGAATCCCGAGGCGAGACTCGATTATGTTCAGGGCTTGATGGGAACCGAGAAAAAAATTATTGAACCCTCCCAGTCAACCGCAGATGATTTTGACTTTTTCCGTTTTAAATATCGCATCTTATCATTATTACAAGACAAAGCTGAACTCCGAACATTTCTTGCCTCAATGATTGCCAACGATAATACCGATGAAATACACAAAATTTATGCAAAATACGGTCTTTCTCAGCTGGAGAGGCAGGAAAACAATTATCCCCGCAGTCTTGAACTTCTTGAAGAGGTGATTCGCAAATTTCCTGATAGAGACATCTTACAGATAGACAAGGGAGTTATCCTGTCTGAAGCGGGTGACTCTGAAAGGGCAATAAGTCTTCTTGAGAAGATGTACAATAAACTTCGAAACAACACTTACTGCACCTATTCTCTTGGTAAGGCTTACCTGAACGTGGGCAATAGAGAAAGGGCAAAACAACTGCTTGAGCAGGTTGCTTTGAATATGGAAGAATTTGCTCAAGTTTATTATGAGCTTGGTAAAATAGCCAGTGATGATAAAGAAAAGGGAAGAACGTCTTTCTATCTCGGGAAATATAATCTCTATTGTGGTAAACTGAAACTGGCAGAATTCAATTTTGATACAGCTCTTAAGGCAGGGGATCTGGATGCAGTCTTTGCGAAAAAAGCAGAACAATATCAGGAATTGATAAAGAAATTATCCAAAAAATAATGTTACCGAGCAGTAATCAAAGTGAGGTATTCTTTATTCCCTTTTGGTCCAAGGATAGGGCTTGCTACCGGCGCTGCCATGGCTAAGCTGTTTTCAAAACAGAATGAGGCCGTCATATCTATGGCCTTTTGACGCAGTTCTTCATTTTCAACCACACCATTTTTCCCGACAAGATTTTTAGGCAGTTCAAATTGAGGCTTTATAAGGACTACCATTTTGACATCCTGTCTACTTTTGAAAAGCGGTACAAGAGGCAGAAGTAGACTGGTGAGGGAAATGAAAGACACATCCATTACGGCAAGGTCAACGGGTGTCGGTAAGTCTTCAGCTGTGATTTTTCGGGCATTAAATCTTTCAAAAACAGTAACACGAGTATCCTGACGGATTTTCCAGTCAAGTTGGCCATAAGCCACGTCCACTGCGTAAACGTGAGCCGCGCCATGCTGCAGAAGACAATCAGTAAAACCTCCTGAACTGGCGCCAATGTCAATGCAAGTGAATCCGGCAGGTCTGATATTGAAATGAGCCAGACCTTTCTCAAGTTTAAAACCACCTCGCGAAACATACGGACAGACTCCTTTCTGACGAAGCATACTG
>QKIH01000028.1 GCA_003249645.1 Desulfobulbaceae bacterium
ATCAATTGGTATGTGGTTACAGACCGTCGCCGTCAAATAGCCGCATACGTTTTCCTGGTCTTAACAATAGCAGGGCTTGCATGGTATGCGTCAACCAGAACGCTGCCTGAAGCAATAACTCGTAGTGAAACAATTACTGAGGTGAGTAAGCCGTTTATTGAGCTGCTGCATGACAGGAATCTTACCGGGACAACAACTATTATCGGGGAACCGGGGCAGCCGCTCTCATTTGTCATTGCAGCACCTGATGTTAATGTGTTGACTGATAGACTGAATCGGGCTGGATGGCTGCCTGCAGACAAGCCGAATCTGCAGAATATGCTGCACCTCATCAGGGAGGGAATGGCCTATAAAACGGCACCGGTGGCGCCAGCGTTCTGGAACAACAGGATAAACGATCTGGCCTTTGAAAGACCGGTTACTACCATTGAAAATAAAGGGCTTGCGACGGTAAAAATCTGGAAGACTTCTTTTGCATTTGGTTCCGATCCTATTTTTGTCGGGGTTGTAAGGGAATACGGTGGTATTCATTGGGGCGTTATTCATCGGGTCTTGCCCGATATCGATACGGCAACAGCAGCGTTGGTACAATCGCTGGAGTTTTCCGGAAGGCAAGTCCCTTCATGTCGGCAGCCGTTTGTGCGGCCTCTAATTGGTGGTTATCTGCTTGGGGACAGCTTCTTTACGCAGGGGCAACTGTATCTGCTTGATTTGAGGATTCCTCCAAGTATTGCACAGTTGTGTGGTGCGACTGCATCCGGCCAGTGACAATCAAAAAACAAACCCCGCTAAATGATTAGTTTTAACATTTGGCAGGGATGTTTCGTGTGTAGAGGAAGAAAGACTTCATCAATTCCGTTGTGAACTCTGGTATCAGGTTGGTCTTGCAGAGCTTGTTGTCAACGAATAGCTTGTTTATATAGTGCCGCTTATTTCTTCCTGGAACGGTGGTGTCTGGCCGGCATCGAGGCAGGCCTGCATGTGCTTGTCTACCTGTTTTTTAAATTCTGCTTCAAGCTCCTCAAAGGTGTCGGCCTTGTAAGAATAGTCTTCTTCTATATAGAGAATCTTGCCGGAAAGCGAAAAATCGGCAGTATCCACATCAATTGAACCGTGATAATTGCGATACTCGAAAGTATTTTCAGCCATGCTCTTCTGTTATCCTGCAGGGTTGAATTAGATAGAGGAAATGAAGCGCAGGTTTTCTTCAATCCCCAGATTTACAGCAACAAACGATTACCATATTGTCGGTTTGCAGGCAAGCAGAAGCGCATTGTAAAGAAAATCAAAGCGTTTTAAAGGCCAAAGGTGTAAGACCAATTTTCGGCAGGAGTGAAGGAAGAAAGTTTGTCTGAGATGAGAGGTGCGACATGCCGTTTACCGGCGAGCTTATTGCAATTTTAACTGTTCTCTGCTGGACCCTCAGTGTTCAGTTCTTTGAGGCGGCATCCCGCCGGATAGGGTCAACACCGGTCAACCTGATCCGTCTTGTGGCGGCTTTTGTCTACTTTGCAATTCTGCTGCTGCTTCGTGACGGCACATTCGCTCCCTTTGATTTTAGTGCAAGGGCCTGGATTTTACTCAGTCTTTCAGGTGTCGCCGGCTTTTTCATCGGTGATATCTTTCTTTTCAAGGCGCTTGTCGAGATTGGTCCTCGGGTTGCCATGCTGCTGCATAGCCTCGCTGCACCAACGGCCGCGGTGATCGGCTTTCTGTTTCTTGATGAAGCGTATCAAACTCACCAGTGGTTGGGGATTGTAGTTGCTCTGGGCGGTGTAGGCA
>QKIH01000003.1 GCA_003249645.1 Desulfobulbaceae bacterium
AACATTGTCGATCATTGGTTTTACCGCTACGACGATGAGCCATCCCATACAGAGATAAAGGGTAACTGATATCTTTTTATACCGTTTTTTGGTGGCAAGCTCGAGTATGATGCCAATGAGAGCGAGGCCCCAGACAGTACCGAATATACTCCAGCCCCATGGGCCGCCAAGAGCGTTAAGGGTTATGGGTGTATAGGTTCCTGCAATGAGTAGAAAGATTGATGAATGATCAAGTTTCTGTAAGAACTTTTTGGCCTTAGGTGATGGGATGGCATGATACAATGTTGATGCCAGGTACAGAATGATCAGTGCCGAACCATAGATGGCACTGGAGACGACGTGGCTTGCCGTTCCCTGAAGTGATGAAAAAACCAGAAGAAGAACAAGACCGGCAACCCCAAGTGCTGTGCCAAGACCATGGGTAATGCTGTTGGCGATTTCTTCTGCTTTGCTGTAAGCGGCGGTTTTTACTGTCGACATGTTCTTTACACCCCCCGAGTGAGAAAAGTATAAGATTTGTTGTACTATAATCCATTCTGTCATAAAATCCCGAGTTAATCTGCTTGCCTTCAAGCTTTTAAACGTGCTACTTTTGCATAAAATTATATTCCAAACTTTACGAAACGGTTATTCCTGCCATGCGACAACTGATTTTGAAAGATTATAGATACGAGACACCGGCTCGCACTCTCTCTCCATGGAAACGATGGTGGTCAACACCTGTTTTCTACACGAAATTCCTGTCCATCGTCTTTCGTGCTGCCGGAGTAGCCAAGACGGGAAAATATGATGATGAGGCATGGGTCAACTCAGCTTATGAGGTTTTTGATCTGCTTGAGCAGGTAGGGATTAATCTTGATATCAGTGGGATCGACAATATCAGTCGGAAAGAAGGGCCTTGTGTCATTATCGGCAATCACATGTCAATGATGGAGACTCTGCTGCTGCCGACGATTGTTGTTCCGGTCAAACCTGCCACCTTTGTGGTGAAACAGAGTTTGCTTGATTATCCCGTGTTTAAACATGTCATGCGTTCAAGAAATCCGATTGCAGTGACCAGAACCAATCCAAGACAGGATTTGAAGACCGTCATGTCAGAAGGTGTTGCCAGATTAAAAGAAGGCTTATCTGTCATTGTGTTTCCACAGACTACCAGGGCAAGTGTGTTCGATCCGGCCCAGATGAGTTCTATTGGCGTAAAGCTTGCCAAAAAAGCGGATGTACCGGTTGTGCCCCTTGCGCTGAAAACAGATGCCTGGACCAACGGTAAGATGGTGAAAGATTTCGGCAGACTGTTGATAGATAAGAAATGTTATTTCGCTTTTGGTGAACCGATATGTGTAGCAGACAAAGGTGGTGATGAGCAGGAGGCGGTTAACCGTTTTATTCAGGAAAAATTGGAGAGTTGGAAAGATTAATCCTTCTCATCATCAGAGTCTTGTTCAGAATCTCTTTCTTCCTGTTCAAATCCGGTGCCCATACAGTCTGGACATTCTTCGTAGGTTAGAAGGAACCGGCTTTCGCCAAGAAAGTAGCTTATCTGGCCGGACCCGTTACAGGTGGAACACTGTTTTTGCATGGTTTTCGATGGATGGTTATTGTCTGATCTAACTATCTGTTGCAATATAATCGTAAATTTTTATCAGAAAAAATACAAGAAGAGGGTGTGATGAGAACACAACACGTGCGTAATTTGAGTTTTCTCTTTTGTTTGGTGCTGTTAGCCGGGTGTTCCAGTGCCTATTACGGTGCGA
>QKIH01000174.1 GCA_003249645.1 Desulfobulbaceae bacterium
TCTTTTCGAAGAGCAATACTTGCTCCCCGAATTCTGTATGCAGCAGGACTTCCGGAAGGATTTCGCAGCTCGATTGTGGTAACCGTTCCGGGCACGATACCCAAATCCAGCAGCCGGTTCCGTTCAAGGCCCCGTACTAAGGACGACATACCGACTATCTCTGCACTCTCCCCCATATGCAAGCTTGAAAGACGCTTTACCGACTCATCAAACTTTTCTCCTTCTCCGAGTTCAACCACAGTGATCTGCGATGCCACATCAGGTGAAAAGCTGAAGGTCTCCCCTTCGACATGCAGACGGAGCTCAGTATTATTCTTTTTCTCTATTCGAACTATACTGTCGGTTGATATGCAGGCTGCAGATATTGCAGCATAAAGATGCGGCGGCTCATCTTCAATATGAACAACCCTGCCACTCCATCCCTCTCCATGCTCTGACAGCAGATCACCTCGCTTTTCAGGCATCTTCCCATCACTGGAGGGAATGGGATCGCCGTGCGGATCAAAACGCGGATGTCCCAGCTCTTCGGCCAATTTCTCGACATCGCTTCTTGTCAGTGAGTGTTCACGTTCATCGGCAAGCTTATGCCACTGGGACTCACGGTGCCCTGTGGTTTTGGCTAGATATGTTTCATACAGCCTGTGCGCCTGCAGAACATGCATGGCATATTCCCTTCCTGCTGCCGTCAGCTCCAAGCGCCCGGTAATAAGATCGGCTTTCTGCAGATCACCTATGAGTTGCGTTACCTGAGCCGATGGAATTGCAAGTTTTTCTGCAAACAGTTCAGCTGAAACAGGCCGCCGGTCATATTCACATTCGGCGAGTAATTTCAGCGCATGCTGCATTGTCTGTTCATTCATGACCATTCAACGTCACCTGCATTGGAGTAACTGAATTTCTTCTGTTTTTTATACGTGCCTCTTTTTCCTGAAAAAAAGAGCCGACTAAAACCATTTCCGGTTCACATCCGGTAACACGTTCCAAGAAAAGCAGACCAGGTACACCCATTCTCTGCTATCCATTGTGAAGACAATTTCAACAATTTAGAAAATATAGACCTTCTCAAGGCAACAATCAACCTCTTGCTTTTTAACTTATCACATCATAGCCACTGCGCCTTTCTTTTAAGTGAACAGTACAAAAAAACATCCGGAAAAGCATGACTGAAATGTATGGTGTTTGCAGCAACTGTAAGGATGACAAAAACATCAGACTGCCATTTGAAGAAATTCACTTTTCTCCATAATTGCAGTTGTGAGTTCACAGATATTGCGAAGCAGCAGCAGCTGCTGACGAGATTCATCCTGCTCACTTGTCTTCATTTTTTCATTAATCCGCTGTCGTAAAGATCTGCTCTGCTCTATCATCTCCTGCTGCTTTCCTCCGCCAGCTTCTATGCTTCGTTCAGCGGTTGCCTCAAGAAACTGCAGAATAGCCTGAGCCAGAGAATCGACCTCTGCATCCAGTTCAAGATGCTTTGACTTATGGGCACCAAATGCTGAAATAAATGACAACAGTGCATGATTAAGATGGGTGAAACGGTATGCATCCTCACCGAATTTCTGATATTTCTTCGGTTCAACCTGCATATCCCGCCATGCAACAACCAGGGCGCCGTCTGCCCGATGCGCCTTCCTCCTTGCAACACGGTACTCCAGGTCATCGGCTACCGGTCCGGGAGTATGCCGATATTCATCGAGTATCACACGCAGATATGCACTGTTCATGGTAAGTGCTTCACGCAATAAGCCGGGCAGCCGTTTATACTGCCATTCAGGCCAGAGCAGCCGCACCGACAGAAAAGCAAGAAGAGAGCCGATAATTGTATCAAGCAGCCGTGGCAGCATGACGGCCGTACCATTGCCGGTCATCAGATCAAATGCGCAGAGAACAACAATTGTGACAAAGATTACAGCAATATGATAGTCCCGGCGGAGCCAGTAGAAGAAGGCATAGCTTGAGACAAGAAGCAGAACAGTCTTTCCGGCATCCGTCGGCAGCAGCTGAAGCAATACCGATCCGGCAATAACGCCTGAAATTGTTCCCAGGATACGCTGCGGGATACGCCTTCTCGTCTCACCATAGGACGGCTGACAGACAAAAAGAGAGGTAAGAACAATCCACTCTCCCTTGGCTACATCAAAGATCTCGGCCACGGCAATGCCCGCGACAAAACAGATCGCAAGCCTGATAGCATAGCGGAGTCTGCCGTTTTCCCAGGAAAGCTGTGCTGTAAAACGCTGCCATGCAGAACGGCTGTCCCGTGCCAGCTGAGGCATCATCTGACGCAGCCGGTCATCCTCCATATTGTATAATGCCGTTGCTGAAGCACTCAGATTGGTGATCATGAAATGAAACGGATGGTCAGTCGGTATATGCTGTTTCTGGAGTTCAGTCTTCAGCCCGGCGATCAGCCAATCCAGAACGATGGGATATTTGAAGGCTTTGCCGCGAAGAAGGCTGTCAGCCAACTGCTGGATCGCAGTACCAAGCTGGCCTGTTGCTGCCCCGATTCCTTCAACCAGTTCACGATGTACCTGTTCATTGCTTAAGCTGTCATAACGCTGGTGGCTGGATGCTGCCCGTTCATGCAGACTCTGCAGCAGCATGAAACAGTGCAGATAAAAGCGCAACACCTTGCTCTCGCCATCATAATCACGATAGTTGTTTATAAGAGCACGACAGCCGTCAAGCTGGGTGACAATCTGCTGGTTGATTACAGCAAGGCTGTTACGGATTTTACGCTGATCTTCAGCATCGGCAGGAAACAGTCCCGCCTTGGTTGTAAAATATACAGCAAGCGAGCTGAACCCACGGGACAACTGCTCGTCAAGCATCCGCCATTGATTTCGACGCAGCTGCCACAAAGAGACAAGGCCGTAGATAAAAGCACCTAAAGGCAGAAGAACCGGCTGAATAAACATCGGCGGATTATTGGTCAGCCCGATCATGGTATACAGTGAAACCAGCAGAGTACCGAAGGTGATGCCACGGTAGCGCTCGCTAATTCCGCCGATCAGAATACAGATAACCGTTGATAGACCAAGGCCTGCCGCCATCAAAACAGATGAAAATTGAGCAAGCTCAACCCCGGTGCTTGCAACAAAGAACGCAACAGTCTTGATAATAAGCGCCTCGAATCTTCCTTTCGGGTGGTCATCGGTTTCAGATAATGCCCCGGCAAGTGCTCCAAGAGCAAGAGAAACACCAAAAAAAGGTTTGCCTATAACGATAAAGGGAACCGCGAGAAGAGCAATAACGCTGCTCACCCGTATCGCATTGAGGCGATCAGGGTCCTGAGACAAGTATTCCCGTGTTCTTAAAAAGAAACTCTGCAGCATAGGATAGACAAGGTTAAACTGTTTAATAGTGTTCCAACTCGACGTTATTCTTGCTCGGCATCATACTGTTTTTAAGAGGCTCACTTGAGCAGATTACAAAGCGTTGACCACAACAATACCAGACGACCAAAACCTGCGCTTCAGATTTCCTGCTCAACTGTCGCTGAAAAACTGTTTACATATCTGTAAAGTACCAGACGTTTTTGTAGTGCCATGTGATGGAGATGTGTGTTTTTATTTTCAAATGTTGGCAGAATAACACAACAAATCTTGTCATGGCTTATTACCCCAGCAAATTCACGCTTATATTTTCAACGAAATTTCGAAGACATACAGGAAGTATTCAGTAATCTTTCCCATAAACCATATTAACTGGTACAGCATTTGCTACCAGTTATATCAAGAACTATACCTTGGATATTCATTTCTTTTTTAAAGAAAGAAATGTCACAAAGGTATTTACTCGAAGAGTATCAAGAGTAAAAACAGTACTACCGCTTTAGAGGTGTATTATGCAATATCAGTATAGACAAACAAATTCATGTACTTCACTCTACCAACCAGCCGACTTTTTCAGGTGGTTTCTCGGGCTTATTGGAAACATCGGTTTCTTTCTTCTGGTTGGGATATATTCAATAACGGTGCTCACCCTGCAGTTCATCGGCTTTCTGCTTAAAAATGCACCCAAGTTTATCCTCGTTTCATCTTTCTATATCGGCCTGGCCCTGTTGTGTATTGTAATCAGCAGCGTTGCAATGGGCTACATGCTGATGGCCCTGCTGGCCGGTCTTAATATCAACGTCTGAAATTACAGACTGTCTTTTTCAATATCGCGGTGAAAGCCGCTTGCAAGATATCCGTCACGGTGCAGCAGCGATAACAGCTTCTGCACCACAGCAACCGAACGATGGCGCCCGCCTGTACAGCCGATACCGAATTTGATATGTTCCTTGCCTGCTTCCTGATTCTCTTTGACCAGAAAAAGCACCATCGGATAGAGATGCTCAAGCAAAGAGGCGGCTTCTTTACTGTTTAAAACATAGTCGGACACGACATCAACCAGTCCGGTCAAGGCTCTCAACGGCTCTTCCCAGTATGGGTTGGGAAGGAAACGTACATCAAAAACATAGTTTACATCCTCCGGAACACCATATTTGAAGCCGAAGGAAAATATTTCAATGTTCATACCGGTCTCACCTTCATTTTCCATAACAGGAATATCCTTCACCTAAAATCCTTCACAATGGGAATCACCACCCTTCTACCCGCAGGTCGGCAATATCGTTCATTCTTGCTGCCCAGGGCAATCACACTGCAGAGCAAATGATCCGCTGGGATCCCAAGAGCCGCCCCTATAGTTTTATCACGTTTAGCGGCTTCGACCACAAAACCTATAAGACAGCTGCCGATATTCATACTCTCGGCTGCAAGCAGAATATTCTGGGTGGCAAGCATACCATCCTCGACCGGACAGCTGGCGTCTTTATTGACCGTGACAAGTATTGCAGAAGTCGCGCCATGAAACAAGAGATCTTCCCCCTTCTTTTCCCATCTGTCTACGGCATCTTTCACAGATACGTAATAATTACGATAATATCTGCCCAGCGCATCCCTATAAAACAAGCGGGCCAGCAGCCGGTAAAACGGATTTGCAGCCTGTTTATTCAGCTTTTTATAATATTCGCATGTGAGTTCTCCAAGGTGAAGCATGGAACTGCGTGTCGGAAGAATAACAAAGTTCCACGGCTGGCAGTTCGTGCCGGAAGGAGCGGTTGTGCCGATCTTCACAAGATCCTTCAGGACAGACAGCTCAATGGGTTGATCGGTAAAATTCCTGCATGATCTTCTCATTCGCATCAGCTGTACAAGCTCTGCCGGCGACACACCATGCCTTCCGCTGTCTTTTTCTTCAATGGTCTTAAGTCCTAATCGATCGAGGAGATTAACTGAGACGGCCTTAACCGGACAGGCTGCCTGACAGTGCCCGCACTGCATGCAAGTGCCCTTGACGACTCTTGCCTTCTTCTTTTCCACAACAAGAATTTTATGGGGACACACCGGCACACAGCTGCCGCAGCCTGTGCACAACTCTTTATCTATATTGACTGCTGCCGTCATCTTTCCCTTGCATTTAATTTTTTTATCAAGCAGATACTATTGCACTCTTGTACGGTTGCCTTATGGTACCCGAGAGTTTCCAAAAAAACAAACCGTCAGATGGTGAATAGATCGTGCTCAAGGCATTACGAAAGTGGAGGGAGAAAAGCAGATATCGTGAGGTGACCCAGGTTTGTCTTCCGCTGGTGCTTGCCATGTCGGCAACCACTGTCATGGAATTCACCGACCGTATATTTTTATCCAACTATTCACTTGATGCTGTTGCCGCCGCTCTTCCTGCCGGTATTTCCGCATTTCTATTTATGGCGTTTCTAGGCGGAATCGGAGGCTACTCTTCTGTTTTTATCGCCCAGTACACGGGCCGTGGAGAAAAAGACAAAATTGGTATTGTTCTTTGGCAAGGAGTCTATTTTATCCTGTTCTGCGGCATCTTTTTCTTCCTGCTTGCAGAAATTGCCGGACCATACATCTTTCGTCTTTTTGACCATCCCCCTGAGGTGAGAATTCTCGAGGAACAGTATTTCACCATTCTCTGCAAAGGAGGGGTGTTTCATGTGGCACTCAATACCCTTGCAACATTTTTCTCCGGCCGCGGTATTACAAAACCGGTAATGGCGATGCATATCATCGGGATGACCATCAATATCCCGCTGGATTATGCCCTTATTTACGGCAGATTCAACATGCCTGAACTCGGTATTGCCGGTGCAGCCATTGCCACCGTCACAGCCTCAATGATTCCGACCGTCATCCTGATTTCCCTTATTTTTACCAGACGCCACGATGAGCAGTTCGGCGTTTTCAAACACTGGCGCTTTGAGCCTTACACCGTGAAAAGGATGCTGCAGTTCGGCGTCCCAGGCTCACTGCAGTTCACCGTGGATATCTTCGCTTTTACGATCTTTACCCTGCTTGTCGGAAAACTGGGCACCCTTGCCATGGCGGCAACCACCGTTGTCCTGTCGATCAACTCGGTAGCTTTCATGCCTTCCATGGGCGTTTCTCAAGGGATCTCGATTCTGGTCGGTCAGGCTCTCGGCCGAGGCGACCGGGAGGCAGCCAAGAGTGTGGTCATGAGCGGCGCCCATTTACTGATTCTCTACATTCTCTGTATCGGTGCTATCTTTCTGCTTTTTCCTGAAACCCTTCTCTCCTTCTTCATTCCGGAAAACAGGGCGCAGGATTACTCTCAAATGATGGAAATAAGCATAACTCTTCTTAGAATCGTATCTGCCTACCTGCTCTTTGATTCGCTGTATATGGTGTTTTCAGGTGCACTGAAAGGTGCCGGAGATACACGGTTTATGATGTGGAATGTTGCCCTGTTTTCCTTCATCTTTCTTGTACTGCCGTGTTATGTCGGAATCGTTGTACTCAAGCTCGGCGTCAACTTTGCCTGGTCCTGCATACTGGTCTTTGTGATTGCTCTGTTCACCCTGTCCTGTGTTCGCTACTATCAGGGTAAATGGCAGAACATGCTGGTAATCGAACCGTTTGAATCTCTGGGAAAAAAAGAATAAGCCGGCAGGAAACACTCCCTGCCGGCTTTGGAGACCTATTCGACGAGGCAGATAAAATTGGCTTCGTTGACCTTGATCAACGAAAATCCGCCCTGAATATTTCGGGTATTGGTGATCCCGTTGGCAACAAGAACTACCTGGGCCTCATAAGATCTGGTTCCGGTGTCGCAAAGAACAAAAATCGGTTCATCGGTAGGAACCTCGTTCAGTCGATTACGAAGCTGGTCCTGAGGAATGTTGATCCAGCGATCACCCCATCTCTTGATAGGCTCTTCGGCCTGCACCTTATCACGAACATCAAGAACCCGTATATCACTGTTATGAAATTCCTTCAGAAAGCCGACCGGATCAATGGTCGCATTACGCCCTTCAAGAATATTATCCAATACGTTGCCCGCGTTATTGATTACGTCCATAGCTGAGGCATAAGGAGGTGCATAGCCGGTTTCAAGTCCACAGATATCATCAACATCACAGTGACCGGTCTTCAGTAGAGAGGCAACCGCATCCACCCTTGCCTTAACCGCATCACCCATCTTGCCGACCGCTTCAATCCCAAGGATTCTTCTGCTCTTGCGATCTGCGATAAGGGTGATATACATAACCTGAGAGCTCGGATAAAAGTGCGCCCGGTCAGCCTGAGAAACAATGGAACAAACCGGGTCAAACCCGGCACGAGCCGCCTGCTGACTGGTGAGCCCGCTTTTAGAGACACCCATTTCAAAAACCTTAATACAGAAAGTGCCGACCGTGCCTTTAAAGTGTGAGGACCCGCCACTGATATTGGTGGCAATGACCCGGCCCTGACGATTAGCCAGTGAGCCAAGCGGCATCATCATGTTTTCTCCGCTGATCAGGTTACGGATCTCAGCACAGTCACCACCGGCATAGATATCAGGGTCACTGCTTCTCATTCTTCTGTCAACCAGGATGCCGCCGAAGGTGCCAAGAGCAAGCCCGGCCTGTCTGGCAATTTCAGTATTCGGCCTTACACCGGCTGAAAGCACAACCAGATCACATGGGATCTCGTTTACATCTGTAACAACTGTCAGTTCCTCGGAATCCTCCGCTTTCCTGATCTCTTTCACCCTTGTGGAGACCATTACCTTAACGTTATTCTCTTCAAGCTGACGCTGCACAACAGTGGAAACGTTCTTTCCGAGTGCCGCAGGAAGCACCTGATCGGCCATCTCGATGATGGTGGTTTCAACGCCCCAAAGATCGGTAAGCGCCTCAGCCATCTCAATACCAATTGCTCCGGCACCGATAACTACCGCCTTTCCAACTTTACCCTGAGCAATACGTTTTTTAATTGCTTCTGCATGGTGCAGATTAGCAACAATACAGACATTTGGAAGATCAGAACCAGGGAATGGCGGACGGACAGGAGAAGCACCGGTTGCAATAACCAGCTTGTCATAATCCATCAGTTCTTCACGGTTATTTTCTGTGAGATAGCGAACACGAACCTGTTTTTCTTTACGCAGGATTTCGAGCGCCTCAACTTCACAGAGAACTTTTACACCTTTTACTTCTTCAAAAAATTTCTGGTTTCTTACTGCGTGAGACTGCGTTGAACGGAGTCCCTCGATATCAGCGATATCGCCTCCGATATAATATGGAATACCGCAGCCACCATATGATATGACATTATCACGATCAAGAACTGTAATTTCTGCTTCAGGGTCTATTCTGCGCAGTCTGCAAGCAACTTTAGGTCCGAGGGCAACTGCCCCGATGATCAGTATTTTTTTAGCCATTTTTTCCTCTTTATTAAAAATACCGGATAATTAACCAACCTCATGAGTTACAAACACGGCCTGAAACCTCCCCCTGGATTTATTGTACAACAGTTCAACAGGTGATTACAAAAAAAGACTGACAATTTACTGAGAACTACGCTGACAATCAGACCAGTCGTATTTAAGTATAAAATATAACTTAAATACAGCAGAAAAGATCATGCATAATGCATATGCCAAACATCACTTATACTGATAATCTCAGCCTATAATTGCTGAAAAACGAAAAAGAGAGGACTAATATTAACGAAATCATAAATACATTCCAGCCAAAATAAATCAGAATGTAGTTAGGAAGAAATGATCCCAGCGTGCCGCCGGTATAATAGCTGCTCATATACAAACCGTTGGCCACCGCCTTATTCTCCGAACCTATAGAATTGAGGTAACCGGACAAAAGAGAGTGGGTCATAAACATGCCGGTGCAAAAAACAAACATGGCAGAAAACATTACCCAGTACTGCTCAACAAGAAACATTGCCGTGCCGGTGGCAAAAATTACAATTCCGACCGCAACCGCCTTGGTCTCATGGCTGAACCAGCTGCGAATTCTGCGATTGGAAACGGAAACCAGCACCCCCATGGTGTATCCGACGTACAGAAAACCAATACCTGCTTCACCCGATGCAGGGGCAATTTTTTTCAACTCAAACGGCAGGAAATTCATCATCGCCGAAAAAGTGAAAAAGACACTGAAGATGCAGCAGTACAGCCAGAAATAGTGACTTTGTCTGAAAACAGAAAAAAGCTGGGTCAACTGCGGTTTAACGTACTCCATTTTAATCTTGGATTGAAGGCAGCCCAGCAGAAAATAGCACAGAAGAAACATGCAGCCCAGCACGTAAAAAAAGAACCGCCAGCCGAAGAGATCTGTAAACAGACCCGATAAAACACGACCTAGAAAACCTCCAACTATCGTGGAGGCAATATAGAAAGCTATTGACTGCTGCACCTCACGGGTTGAAACAGTATAGGATATATAGCTCATCAGCGATGTGAGGATGGCCGGAATAACAAGCCCCTGAGCGGCCCGGATGGCAAGCAGCATGAAATAGCTCGAAGTGGATGCAAACCAGATTTCAAGCAGACCGATGATCAGAACGGCTGATCTGACCAGTTTTCTTGCCGGATAGGCTTCAAGCAGATAGCCATAAAAAAGAGGTGCAACGCCAAGCGGCGCCATCATAAAGGTGGTAAACAATATAGCCTGCAGGTTAGTCAGTTGAAATTCCTGCTGAAAAACGGGCTGTATGGGCTGTGCTGCGTAAAGAGAGCAGATTGTTACCACGGTGGTGCAGTAAATCACCTGAATAGGGCGCATAACAAAAAACCTATTTCAGCAATTCACCAAAAAGCTTCTGTATCGCATCGATTTCAAAAGGTTTGGCAAGCCCCCCGTAAAATCCAAACGATTTCGGATCTTCCATGATCGGATCGGTGGCATAACCACTTGAAACAATCACTTTTGCAGCAGGGTCTATTTTCAGAAGATCGCCTATAGCGTCTTTACCGCCTATCCCGTTCGGGATATTCAGATCCATGATGACCGCACCGTACGGATTGCCCTGGTCAAACCGTGCTTTATACAGGTGCAGGGCCTCGGCACCATCTCTGCTGACCTCAACATCATAGCCGAGAAACTCCAGTATCTGCTTTGCGATTTCACAAACAATGTCCTCATCATCCATAAGGAGAACACATTTTTTCATGCTATCCTGACTCAAAATCTCCTCCAAATAATATATTCCCTTCCCACAGTTCAATAATGCCTGTTCCTACTAACCTCGTCAAGGAATTATTAGTAATTCTTAATGGATATTAATGAACTGGATTTTGTCTAATAAGTTGAATATAATAACAATTACTATGAACACAAAAGATGATATAACATATCAAAACAGTGAAGACCTTGAGAGAACTGTTTACAGCTCCAAGAGTAACGGTCAGGACATCTCGGTTGTCGAAAAAGGTTTTCTCAGATCACTCTACTTTGGCAAACGTGCGCTGCAAAGCACCGTTGACCTGCGTGCCCCTCACAGACTTCAGCTGCAGTATCCCCGCTATATGACAGGCTCTCTGCTCTTCAACCGCCAACCGAAACAGATACTCGTCCTGGGAATTGGAGGGGGATCACTGATCAGTTTTTTTCATCACTATTTTCCCCTGTGCACCATAGAAGCAGTAGATCATAACGCAGAGATCATCAGGATCGCGCTCAACTTTTTCGACGCCCCCAGGCATGCAAACATCTTTTACCACCATGACGATGGCCTCAATTTTCTCCAGAATCTACCGGAAATCCCCCGTTACGACATTATCTTCGCCGATGGATTCAGTGCCCAGGGCATGTCTTCCGCCCTTTATAACCAGGACTGTTTTACCCTGTGCAGAAAGCTGCTTGTTGAAGACGGTACCCTGGTAAGTAATTTATGGAGCTCCAACCAGTTCTTTTTTCAGCGGGTTCGCAGTGACCTGCAGCACAGTTTTCCGGCCAATATTTTTATTCCTGTCCCGAAACGCGGCAACCATATCTGTTACTCACGAAAAAACGCCGATTACTGGAAAAAAATGGATCGATCCGGAAGAGAAATCAAAGAACTTTCAACAAGATATGAAATAGACTTCGGTTTAATAATTTCTCTGGCAAGAAAAAATAACCTCAGTGCCATGAACCGTTTTCTTTACCTGCTGAAATCTTTTTCATCAATCTTCCACTGATTCAGCTGGCGTAGGCAAAGCCGTTTTTCCCGGCGGCTTTTATTGCATACATGGCTCTGTCGGCCTTCGCCAGCAGATCTTTATCGTTTGCACCGTCATCGGGATACATGGCAATACCAATACTGACTCCCAGATGAGCGGTATGTTCTCCGATACGATACGGTTCGTTTATAACATTGACAAGCTTGCTTGCAACTAGGTCGACATCTTTCCTTTCTTTCACCCCGGTAAGAACGACAACGAACTCATCACCGCCTATTCTGGCAATGGTATCTGCTGCTCTGGTATGCTCGACCAGCCTTGCCGCAACCTCTACCAGTACCTCATCGCCCTTTTCATGACCATGGGTATCATTGACTGTTTTAAACCCGTCAAGATCAAGAAACAGAAGTGCCAGCATTTCGTTGTGTCTGGCAGCCACCTCAATACTTGTATAAAGCCGGTCTTTGGCAAATCGAAGATTGGCAAGCTTCGTTAGCGGGTCACGGTGCGCCAGATCCTGAACTTCTTCCAGAGTGGCTGCCAGCTCATCTCTGGCATTTTTTAGTGTGGTCACATCATAGAATGTTAGCAGACGACCCTTATCCGGCAGTTCGATACAGTGAAATTCGAAAACCTTGCCGCCTTTGCGTTTTAAAATAACCGGCCCCATTGAACCCCGCTTGATACGTGAGATCCTCTTTTCCAGGTAGCGCTCAACTTTTTCCGGCGGGATTTCATGTACATCAAGTTCTTTTTTCAAAAACATCAATTCACGCAGCGTCTTTTTTTCGTCGATCTGCTCCTGTGAGACATCCCACATCTGCAGAAATGCGCGGTTAAATAGTCTGGCATTGAGATCCTTATCAAGAAAAAGTATGCCGTAATCTATGGCCTGCATGACTGCATCAAGTTCCATCAGGGTCGTTGCCAGACGCTCTTCAACCTTTTTCTGACTGGTAACAACCTGAATAATGACAATGACAAAAATATCATCATTCTCATTTAAGGCTACCATCTTCATGGTGACCTGCTCACCGCCGATGATAAACGGTTTATCATAGCCGATTTGATAATTCTCATCGCCGCCACCTGCCAGCTGCTCCAGCCAGCGTTTTACTTCCTCATGGTGCAAGCCGCTGACATAATTGAGAAAATTGGTGGAAAGTAGTGTTTTAAGATCACTTTCAAAGAGTTTATGGGCAGCCTTGTTCGCCTGGATAATCTGCCCTTTGCCGTCGAGCTCGAAAACGGCATCGGCAATGTTGTCAAAAATGGTCTGAGAATGCCTTCTGGCAAGCAAAAGCTCTGATGTCACATCACGTTTGAACAGTTTTTCAGTACCCAGAATTGTTTGATTCCGACGTATACCGCTTTTGTATTGCTGGATAATAATATCAACGTGTTCCTTATATTTCTGCGATGCGCCTTTCGCCAGATAGACATCAGCATCGAGATCAAAAATCCGGCTGCTGTCTTCAATGAGCACAGAGGAGTGAACAACCACGAAAATGTCTTTAAAGTTTTTATCACTGCGGATAATCCGGCAGAGCTGATCACCGCTGATTTTCGGCATGATGATATCGGTGACAATGATATCCGGCAGGCCTCCATCAAGTTTAATCAGGGCTTCCAACCCATCCACAGCAAGCTGGACTTCACAACCCGCCATTTCAAAGAAATGAATCAGCAGTTTAGAAACAGTCGGATTGTTTTCAACAACCAGAATTTTCAATGGTAACTCCCCTTTATAACTGTGTAATCATTTTGCCGCTCACGAGCCGGCTACCTTTAAATGCTATCATAACGATGCAGAAAAAGTCTAGAATTGCTTCGTGAAGCTGACAGAGAATCAGCAGTTACCGGGATTCATCAAAATCGGGTCGACCAGATTCGCATCTATGCGGGTTATAACATCTTCAAGATCGGCAATTTCCTGCTGCCAGTATGCTCTTGAACCGAATTGATCGATAATTTTTACGTCACCGTCTTCCAACGCCTGATAGCCGCACCACGCCATATAGTGAATGTAGCGCATGCCGCGAAGCGGCTCGATAAGGTTGATAGTGCGGGCATCAAATTTTCTGAACGTATTATACCCTTCTATGAAAAGATCCATCTCCACAAAACATTTTTCAGGAACATCGGGCAGCAGCATCCACAAATCCTGAACCGGCGGGCCGATAACCATATCATCGAAATCGATCAGCGTCATCGGCTCATCAGGACGCATCAGAATATTTGAAAAATGACAATCGCCATGGATCAGGCTCATTTCAACCCCTGCAAAAAGCGGTTCGATTTTCTCGATCAGCCGATCACTGACCGCAACAAAATCGCGAACGATATCTTTCTGGATCAACCCGGAGTCGACGAGAAATTTCTGCTGCTCTCTGGTCGTGCGCGAAGGATGCATAATCGGTCTGTTTTTTGCTTCAATCTGCTGGCCGACAGAATGCACCCTGGCCATCATTCTCCCCAGCTCCATCCACTGGTCGTCATTGAATTCGTCACTGCTTCTTCCGCCGAATTTAGGAAACAGAGCATAGGAAATATCCTGATACAAGCCCAGAGTTCCACCAATTTTCAGATTAAGCGGTGCAACCACCGGCATCTCTATTTCCTTCAGCTTTACGAGGAACTGATGCTCCTCTTCCAAGGCCGCAATACTCCATCTGCCGGGACGGTAAAATTTAATAATCAACCCGTTTCCATCACGGTCTTGAAGTTCAAACACTCTGTTGATATAACTGTTGAGAGGTCGTATCATGTTGGTGCAGGAAACCTCAAGCTGCTCCTCAACCAGATCAAGAATCTTCTCAGGTGTCGGTAGGTGAAATGGTAATTTTTGATCTGTTTGCTTCTCAGTTGTCTTCATGATAATAGCCTCAATAATTAAATTAGACATTGTAATAGACAATGCCATATATACCTCAATAACCGGTTATGGAAAAGAGCCAAGTCAAGCGTATTACCTATGAGTTATCCACAAAGCGGTTGTAAAGGATTCTGCGCGACCTGCTCATGCGATCATTACCTGCACCAGGGCACCAGTCTTCAGCATGCATTTGCTCTCATGCAGTCCTTAAGCGAACAGCACCGCATTGATTTTGAAACTCCTTTATCAGCTGCAGATCCCGACTGTGCGACAGCCTGGTTGTTCGGAGAAGCCCGGGGAAAAATGTTCGGCATCCTTGAGTGCAGGGACAAGGACGGCAGGACTATTGTGCTGAAGGCATTCTCTGGTCAATACAAGACGAAATGGATGGTTCAGGGCTGGGTACCGCCGCTGTTTGACCCGGATGAGTATGATCGGATCAATATTCCGGCCGAAAGAGAGATCAAACATCTGACCTGGCTCATTGAAAAGGGCCACAGTGAAAACAGAAAAGAGTTGATGGATGAAAGAAGGCTTCTCTCACAAAAACTGATGCAGGACATCCACTCACTTTACCGGCTCCATAATTTCAAAGGCGAGTCTGCAACGCTTCACGAAGCGTTCATTCTCCCCAAAGGCCTGCCGACAGGAGTCGGCGACTGCTGCGCACCAAAGCTGCTCAATTTTGCAGCCAAGAACGGCCTGACACCAATCGGTATTTCAGAATTCTACTGGGGTAAACAGAACAAATCGAAAACGAGAAAACTCGGTAGCTTTTATCCTTCCTGCCAGGATAAATGTGAACCTATCCTCGGTTTTCTCCTTTGCGGGCTAAGAAGATAATATGGACGCGAAAACGATTGAAATAATCTATGAGAATGAAGAGTTCGTCGTTGTCAATAAACCCGGCGGCCTGCTTGCGGTTCCCGGCCGGGGAGTGGATAAGCAGGACTCGGTTGTCAGCAGAATCAAACCCCTTTACCCAAAAATTATCGAACAGCCATCTGTCCACCGGCTGGATATGTATACCTCCGGCCTGATGGTGCTGGCACTCACCGCAAGAGCTCATCGGGCACTTTCAATCCAGTTTGAGCAGCGTCAGGTCAGTAAAAAATATATTGCCCTGCTGGACGGCGTAATCGAACAGGAATGCGGTACAATCCGACTCTCTTTCAGACTCGACATCGACAACCGTCCCTACCAGATTTATGACCCTGTTCAGGGTAAAGAGGGTATCACCCACTGGACAAGGCTCTCGATTGAAAACAACAGAACACGAATTGAATTCACGCCTATCACCGGCAGAACCCACCAGCTTCGACTGCATGCCAGTCATCCGAAAGGCCTCGCCACGCCGATTGTCGGGGATAAGCTCTACGGTACGGGCAAGGAAGGCGACCAGATGTGCCTGCATGCCAGCCTGCTGCAGTTCTTTCACCCTGTTACCAAAGAGCAGATCTGTTTCACCTCAAAAGCGCCTTTCTGAAATACGAAATAGACCTTTACAGAGAGAAAATCAAAATAACTCACCTAATTTCTTGCTCTAATTTTCTCTTTTCGATAGAGTAATTTACTTGTCAGACAATAACTCATATCTCTTGCGGGGGAATCATCCATGGTCGCATCATACTTCGATATAAAAAACTATATCAGAACAATTCCGGACTGGCCGGAACCGGGTGTAATGTTTCGTGATATCACCTCTCTACTGGAAGACAAACTTGTCTTTCGCAAACTGGTTGATGTGTTTGTTCACCGTTATCTCAACAGTGACCTCGATGCCGTTGTGGGTATTGATGCCCGGGGCTTCATTATCGGCGCCCCGCTCGCCTACGAATTAAACACCGGCTTTGTTCCGGTCAGAAAAAAAGGCAAGCTGCCAGGCTCTACCATCTCGGAAAAATATGATCTTGAATACGGTTCAAACGAGGTCGAGATGCAGACCAGCGCCCTGGTGCCCGGCGACAGAGTCGTCCTGGTTGATGACCTCATTGCTACCGGCGGAACCATGCTGGCGGCGGCAAAACTCATTGACCGCCTCGGAGCCGAAGTGATAGAAATCTGCAGCATTATTGATCTGCCGGATTTAGGAGGCAGTACCAAGCTGCAGGAAGCGGGCTACACCGTACACGCCTTTACGGAGTTTGCAGGAGAGTAAAACAGCCGACTGGGTCATAGCCCCGGTACAAAGTTGCGCTGGCTGCTTTGCAGAGGCAGTTCATATACATTATTCAGCCAGCCACTTTTCAGCCTCTGCAAGCTCGTCTCTGTTAAAGGATTTGATCTCCAGCCCAGGAATGAGCAATCCTTCAAGTTCACTTGCCTGCTTAAGCCATTTTATATCCGACATAACAGCTGCTTTTCTGAATTTTCTTATAATTCCGAGCATGGAAGGCAGCCTGGAAAACTTGAGTATAATTGCCTTCAGCGTTGGAAAGTGGAACTCAATTACGTCATACAGAATACATCCGTTCTCTATATCTTGAGAGCACGATTCAATTTCGTCCAAAGCAATGTTCATCTCTTCGGAATCCAGCTTGCCGCTCAATTCCATATCCAATCGATTCTGTCCTTTTCTTATGACTTTAAACATGATGCATCACCAGATAGTAAAGTTAGTTCTAACTGCGCCTGTATAGCCACTATTTAGACATGGTGAAGCAGAGCCGCATTCTCTAATTGATGTAAAAGAATCATGATTCTTTCATCACAATGCGATTGCCGCCCTGCCCTTTTGCAAGCTGTATAAGCTCATCAAACATTTCGAGTGTATCATTAACATCCCGGGGTTCAACAGCAGCCCCACTGATAGTAAGCTGCAGGTCCGGACTTCCCCAGTAGCTTTCCTCGGCCGCACTTCTTATTCTGTCACAAATTACCTTACCGTTTTCAACCTGAGTAAGAGGCAGGATAATAAGAAAAAGATTTGCTTCCAACCTGCCGACAAGATCGTGCGATCTGAGGCTTGCCTGTAGAAGTGCTGTCAGCCGGCACAAGACATCATCAGCAATCTCATAGCCGAAACGTTCAAAGACAGAGCTGTATCTATCAACCGTCAGGGCTATCGCAGAAAGCGGCGTAGCATAGCGGTTTGTCTTTGCCATTTCATCTTCTAGTTTTGCAAGAATTGTCTGCCTGTTATATACCCCGGTCAGAGGATCGGTAATATTGACTTCGTTGAGTCGATGTTCACATTTACGCAGCAATTCAGCCTGGTTCAACATTGCTGCACAGATATCTTCACATTCACCGTCAGGGGCAGAACCCGGCAAAGGCAGTCCCTGCTGACCAAGGCGGTAGACAAAGGCCTTTGCCTTTGCCGACTGAGTGGTGAAATACCCATACACAAGCGTTGCTCCACAGCATATCGCCACCACTGCAATGGTGAGAAGAAGAGCTGCCTGCCACCGTATTCGATTAAATTCTTGAGCGATTCCAGTTGACGGGATGACATTCAACAACTGGAGTTTATTATCAGAAAGGGTTTTACGAATAATCAATCCCGATGCATGCTTGACACGTTGCTGACCGTTTCTTGCCATACCATCGAAAACCGGCTTAACATCGTCAGCGTTATTCTCCATCCCATAAACAAATACACCATCGTCAGTAAGATAAAAACGGCTTCCTTTCTGCATGGTGCTCTTACTGATTGCATCCAGAACACTCTTCACGTTCTCATGATTATTTTCGAAACCGTCCAGCTGTGTATCGATGAATCCGGCAACCGTATCTAAATAGAGCTGCTGCTCGGCCTGCAGGTTGTAAATATACTCCGATTCCACCCTGTTCAGCATCAACCAGGCCGCGACGACCACAGGAAGGATACAAAAACAAACCAACGTTATGATCAGCTTTATCCTTGTGTTCATACTGCCAGAGACTCCTCTATGGGTCTGCACCCAATTATACCTATGGCAAGACAGAAAGGTAGATAATTGCTGCCGACTATTTATTGGCCGACAGCTCTAAGCGATTTATTTTATAGATTATTTTTTGCGACTATCTTAAATCCGCCCTCTACAGAGCATCCAGATTTATCGGTTTTAACGAAATCAATCTGAACAAGTTCAAGAAATTCCATTAGTTTTTTATCAATTACCAGCTTAAAACCGTCAAAATCAAAAACATCGTCCTGCTCAGTCGGTGTATCAGGCACAAATCCAAGATTGGATGAACTTGATGCTCCTGAAACAATTGCCAGTCTGAGCGGCTTTTCGCTATTTTCCTCTTCCTGAAAGACTTTCAGTCTTTCAAGACCCAACTCGGTTACTTCTATCATCATTTTCTCCGTTATAAGGTGTCATTTACTCTGGTGCTTTGTGCAAACTATCACACCATTGAAATGATTTTCAACTCTTTTCAATGACAGGGAAAATCGAACCTTATTTATTGCAGAATAATTCACCAGTAGCTGTTATAGTAGAGGTATGGCAACGAAATGGCAACTTTACGATATCATCGACCTCGAATTCCTTCTAACGACACCACACGATGACGAAAGCGATCGTCATAAACGTGATCGTCAGTGGTATATTGACAAGCTCGATTCACAATTTGCAGGAACCACGCACTCCGATCAGGAGATTCTTGCTGCATTTTTAACTGAAAAACGCAGCAGCACCGATGAATTGCCTGGACGATTGTTCCAGGAGTTTTCAAGGCTTATTACAGTAATTACACTTTTAGTTGCCCTGCTTACCGGATCAGCGCTGACAGCCGCCGCCCTCTGGTACGACGGCTCTGTACCGGTTAATGTTTTCAGATTCCTTGGCCTGCTGCTCCTGCCGCAGCTCATTTTTCTCTTTTTTATATTGTTAAGCCTTCTAGTTAAAAGAGAAAATTTTATTGAAAGACATCCATCTGTCCTGCTGAATCTTGGTCGTGATGTTCTGCTCAAGCTTTTCTTCAAACTGAAAAAACTGACTTTAGCCTCCCACGGAATGGACCGTGAAAGAAGCAAAACCATAACAGAGGTTATTAAAAAACATTCGAAGCTCTTCTTTTATCCAGTCTTCAATTTTTTTCAGCTCTTTGCCATCGGCTTCAATATCGCCGCCCTTGCAACCCTGCTCATTCGTATTGCTGTTTCCGACATTGCTTTCGGATGGCAGTCAACATTGAATATCAGCTCCACTTTTTTATTTCGCCTGACACAGATTATCGCAATTCCATGGAAACACCTTTTTCCCAACACCCTGCCTACTCTTGATCAGATTGAAGGAAGCAGGATCATTTTAAAAGAAGGCATTTCTGTGCTCACCAACGAAGCGCTGACTTCCTGGTGGCCGTTTCTTTTTTTCACCCTGCTTTGTTACGGGCTTCTTCCTCGTATGTTTATCCTGCTTTACGGAGCAACCAGTGAAAGAAAGTGTTTACGGGCCTTTCTCTTTGACCAGCCTGAGATCAAAAGACTGCTTCAGAGAATGCAGACACCGTATGTGTCATCTGCTGGCGAACAGCCCGCTGCAGCGCAGCAGGGAATAGCTCCATCCAAAGAGACCGTTTCACTGTCAAAACCGGTCAACGCTGATGCCCATATCCTTCTGCCTGAAGACATACAATATGACCCGGAAACCTTAAAAATACTCATCAGCTCTTTCGGGTTCTCGGCTGCATCAACACAACGGGTAGAAATGTATTGGGAAAACGACGAGCCGATTCTGCCGGCGGCCGCCGCAGGGTCGAATATCCTTGTTCTGGTTGAGGCTTGGATGCCGCCTATCGTTGATACGCTGCGTTTTCTGGAACAACTCGTCAACCATTATGGCGACGCCTTAACAATTTATATTGGCCTTATCGGCAAACCGATTAAAGGGCTGCCCTTCACGCCGCCGTCAAATCAGGAAATCGGCATCTGGCAAACGAAAATCGAATCTATTCAGAACAAGAACCTGCAGATCATCCCCTGCACGACGACAGAGGATAAACCGTAATGATACCCCAATTTGCCGTCATAGGTCACCCGAATGAAGGAAAATCCTCAGTGCTCTCCACCCTCGCGGAGGATGATTCTGTTGTAATCAGCCCGTTGCCTGGTGAAACCAGAAAATGCCGCACCTTTCCAATCACCATTGACGGCAGACCGATGGTTCAACTGGTGGATACCCCGGGATTTCAAAACCCCAGAAAGATTCTTGCCAGCCTGAAAAAAAAATCAGCAAGCGGCCTCGATGCATTCAAGGAGCTAACTCAAAACGAGGCATCAGATCCCGATCTGGCCGATGACTGTGAACTCCTCCGGCCTGTTCTGACCGGAGCAGCCATCATCTATGTGGTTGACGGTTCAAGACCCTTGCGCACCGTTGATAAAATAGAGATGGAAATCCTGCGGTTAACCGGCCGACCCCGGATGGCGGTTTTGAACAACAAGGAAGAAGAACAGCAATACCTCAACGGCTGGAAAGAAGAACTGAGAAAGAACTTCAACTCCATTCGACTGTTTAATGCCCACCAGGCAACATATGTTGAACGGATAAACCTGCTTCAGGCCCTGAAGTCAATCGATCAGGACCTTGAGCCGCTTTTTGACTCAATCATTCAAAGCTTTGAGATAGACTGGCAAAACAGAAATTCCCAGGTTGCATCGAAGATCATCGAGCTTCTGAAACAGGCTCTGCCCTACACAGTTTCATCCTCAATCAAGACGGAAGATAACCGTAAACAAATCGAGCAGAAGCTCTATGAACAATACAAAAAGCAGGTGAGCAAACTAGAGGAGCAGACTCTCAAGGCAATCAGAAAATTATACAAACATAATATTTTCAACATTGAACTGCCGGAAAACTCAATACTGCACGACGACCTGTTCAGCGAAAAAACCTGGCAGGTTCTTGGTCTAAACAAAAAACAGATGATGATTGCCGGAGGAATCGGCGGCGCAACCCTGGGAGCCACTGCCGATATAGTAGCCCACGGCCTTTCTTTTGGCCTGTTCACCGCTCTTGGAACCGTACTCGGATCAACAGGTGCCCTGCTCGGCGGCAAAAAATTCTCCCAGGGACATAAACTGCTCGGCATTCCCCTTGGCAAAGAGGAAGTCATTGTCGGTCCAAACAAAAACCACTCATTCCCCTTTATTCTGCTCGATCGTTCGCTGCTCTATTATAACCACGTAATAAACTGGGCTCACGGACGACGGAGTCACCAAGCCACCACAACTGAAATCAGCCTTCAAAATGACAAGATGCAGGGTTTCAGCACACTACTGGATAAAAAAGAGATGAGACTCTGTACCGAATTCTTTAATGTTGCCAGAGAGAATAAAACAGACTCTTCCTCTGCTGAAAAAGAACAACTCTTTTTCCATTTTCTCACCGGGAAACTTCAAAATATTTCAACGGGAAAACAAGTATAAGTTTTCAGAATACAGATTTAATCTGACTAAAAGCTTTCTAAGTGGACAAAAAAAGTACAAACTCTCGTCTATATATAGAAGTTGAAACGTCCAACATGTATCTCGTATTACAGCTCATCTATAAAGCAAAATATCATCTCACTCTATGTGTCCCGTACTTTAATAATGATAGCCTCACAACAAAACAGACTTAGCAAACGCATGCCTTTTATAGCATCTTAACCAACTTTCTTAATCCGCATAATAATAGGATATATACGTTGCACATGATTCATCAACTTGTTATATCTGACTAAAAGTAATTGCTATTTTAAAATAAAACAAAACAGTTTTTGAGAAATCTTAAAACCCAAAAGACACTATACGGAATCCGTATAGTAAATACTATGCCGATTCCGTATAGCTAAGTAAAATACGGATTCCGTATAATCCACTGTTAACTTGAAATAACAAATGATATCAGTACTAGCATCATCCATAATTGCATTTTTTACAGCAATAATTGTCGCAATTTTGAGTCATATTTTTTCGGTTAAAAGACAACGTAAAAATGAATTGGCTCAATTTAGACTAAAAGCATATACAGATTTTATTAATGCTACTGCGAGATTAGCCGCCGCAAGAAGAATTGGAATAACAGAAAATGAAATTCATGATCTTGCTGAATTAAATGATGCAAAAGCAAGAATATGTATTTGTGGTGAAAAACAAGTAATTGAAGCGTTAATAAAGTTCTGGAAGCATGGTGGAACTTTAGAAAAAGAGCATGAACTACAAGCATTTAAAAGTTTTTGCTTTAGTGTTCGCAAAAGTATTGGAATGAACTGGAAAGAAATTGCAATGTTAGAAATTTCAGATGCATTATTTAAACTAGAGCCATCTGATTTTTCATTTAAAAAAGAATATAAAAATTAAGTTAACAAATCGCTTAAAACGTGGGCTGAAGCCCACTCGGACCGCGTGATCGCGGCCGTTTAGCTTAACGTTATAAGGCTAAAATAGCCCTTCCTATCATCTCAGGTATTTGAGGAACTACAGCGTTCCCTAATCTGCTAAGTCTGTCCATCCCACCGGGAAACCCATTAATAATTCTGCGAATGTCGGGTTCACTATCAATTCTCCCGAGTAAAGGTTTCCACCCTCCAAGTATGTCAAATAGCTGGTCAGCGAAGACGGCCCTTTTCTCCCAGGTGCAGTCCTTTCCTGTATGTGGCTTTTTGAGTTCCTTATTTCCATTTTTCGTGGGGTAGGCAATAATCCATATTCTGTCCCTCTCATGGTCGGCACCAATGCTTGCAGCCGGTATACAGTGCCATTCTGCATCGCACCCGATCTCGGCCAAGTCATAGAGAAATTTTGCGAACCACCTTCCAGAGTCCCCAGCAATGAGGTTTGTGACGTTTTCAAAAATTGTGTATTTTGGTCTACACTCGCTAATGAGCCTGAGCATTTCGATGTATAACGACGAGCGTTCTCCAGAAAAGCCTTTCTGTTTTCCAATGCTCGAGAGGTCTTGACAAGGGAACCCCCCGCAAATAACATCTGGTTTTGTTGGTAAATCTGTTGCATGTAATTCCCTCACATCCTTGAATATTGGAACATCAGGCCAATGTTTCCTGAGTATCAACTGTGCATGTTCTTCCCACTCACAAAATGCCACGGTTTTAAATCCACCTGTCCGTTCCAATCCAAGAGAAAAACCACCTATCCCAGAGAACAAGTCAAGCACCTTATAACAAGGCGTTTCAGACGGACTTGCTAACAGCTCGGCATTTTCGTTTTCTGTACTCATTTATTCACTTATCGGTTTAATTAGGTTAGTTGCTTTCTATACGCAAGCCACTGAACTTGTCGTTATCTTGAAATAAGAAAAGAAAAACGGCCACAAGACCATTTTTCTTTTTAAAAGCATTAAAAGCAAATTATTCTCAGTAGTTTCAAATAATTTGCTCAAAATAAAAATAGCCTTAAATCAATAATCCCGTTAGGGTAATTA
>QKIH01000172.1 GCA_003249645.1 Desulfobulbaceae bacterium
GATGTTGCCGGTGCGGTTGCATATCTTGCCGGAGATGATGGACGGTACGTTACCGGCCAGACTCTTCATGTTAACGGCGGAATGTATATGTAGAAAAATCAGAGATGATTTTTCATTTGGCTAGTTTGTAAAAACTGAGTAAATAAGTAGTTCTCTGTTTGTGTAGTACAACGAGAACAACGTATTAAATTTTAAGGGAGAAAAACAATGGCTGTAGAACAAAAAATGATTGATATCATTGTAGAACAGTTAAGTGTAGAGAAAGATAAAGTTGTACCTAATGCATCATTTGTTGATGATCTCGGTGCTGATTCTCTTGACCTGGTAGAGCTTATTATGGCTATGGAAGAGGGTTTTGATGTTGAGATTCCTGATGAGGATGCTGAGGGTATCACCACTGTTCAGGATGCTATCGACTACATTAACAAAATGCAGTAATTCTGCTGGTTAGTATAGTTTGTTAATTTGCCGTTAAGGGTTGCTAAAGGAGCCGTATAGTGAGTCGCAGAGTAGTGGTAACAGGTGTGGGTCTGGTAACTCCACTTGGAACCGGAGTTGAAAAGAGCTGGCAGAATATCTGTTCCGGCGTCAGTGGTATTGATACCATCACCAGATTCGATGTCAGCGATTATGCAGTAAAGATCGCTGCAGAAGTTAAAGATTTCAACAGTGAAGACTTTTTTGAAAAGAAAGCTTCCAAACATCTCGATTTGTTTGTCCAGTACGGCCTTGCTGCAGCCCTGATGGCAGTCAAGCAGAGTGGTCTTGAAATCAATGAAGAAAACTGTGAAAACATTGGTGTGATTACCGGATGTGGTATGGGCGGCTTGCCGACCATCGAAGAACAGCACAATATACTGCTGACCCGGGGTCCGAAGAAGATTACTCCATTTTTCATTCCCCGTGTAATTCCCAATATGCCGTCCGGACACATCTCCATGGCATTAGGATCAAAAGGGCCGAATCTTACACTGACCACCGCTTGTGCCGCAGGTACCCACGGTGTTGGTGAAGCATACAGACATATTAAATACGGCTTGTGTGATGCAGTAATTACAGGCGGAACCGAGGCTGTTATATGTCCTCTCGGTATCAGCGGTTTCAACGCTATGAAGGCGCTGTCAACCAGAAATGATTCCCCATCAGAAGCTTCGCGGCCATTTGATAAGGATCGTGACGGCTTTGTCATGTCTGAAGGTTCCGGTATGCTGGTTTTGGAGGAATATGAACATGCACGTGCAAGAGGTGCCAATATTCTTGCAGAAGTTTGCGGATATGGTCTAAGCAGTGATGCTTACCATATTGCTGCACCGCCGGAAAACGGCGAGGGCGGAGCGCGGGCTATGAAGGTGGCCTTGAAGGATGCCGGTTTGAACCCTGAGGATATTGATTATATCAATGCTCACGGAACATCTACACCGTTGAATGATCGTTGTGAAACTCAGGCAATCAAAACTGTCTTTGGTTCTTATGCTGAAAAACTTGCTATTTCTTCAACGAAATCCATGACCGGTCATATGCTCGGTGCTGCAGGTGGTATTGAAGCTGTATTCCTTGCTCTGGCTGTGAATAATCAGATTGCTCCTCCAACAATCAATCTGCACGAGCCAAGTCAGGAATGTGATCTCGATTATGTCCCGAATACAGCCCGTGAAATGAAAATAAATGCAGCTATTTCCAATTCGTTCGGTTTTGGCGGCACTAATGCTGTAGTGGCAATGAAACGTTTCAACGGTTAATTACACATGAAAATAGCTATAGGATCTGATCACGGCGGCTTTCATCTGAAACAGAGACTCATTCCAGTAATAGAGTCTCTTGGACATCAGGTTGAAAATGTCGGGTGTTATGATGACAGTTCAGTCGATTATCCGGATTATGCCGAGCTGGTGTCACAAAAAATAATAGCGAAAGATGCAGAACTTGGTATTCTCATATGTGGTACCGGTATTGGAATGTCGATTGCTGCCAATCGGCACTATGAAATACGTGCTGCTGTCTGTCATGACGAATATACTGCTGAAATGTCTCGCGAACATAATAACGCTAATATCCTTTGCATAGGTGAAAGGGTGCTCGATCCTGAGCTGGCAGAGAATATTGTTAAGGTGTATCTTGCTACGGAATTTGAGCAGGGAGGTCGGCACCAACGCAGGATTGACAAATTCAGCAGATAAATAGAGAAGAAAGTGAAATAAAAAAGCCGGCATTTTTTGTAATGTCGGCTTTTTTATTTTAATTTTCTTCGTGATATAATGGTCAGGAGCTGCTTCTGCAGTCCATTTTTTTTTGCAAAAGGTATAATAGAAATGAAATCTCTTCAACAGGTAGACTCAGAAATTTTTTCACATATTCGATCAGAATATAAGCGTCAGGATGAACAGCTTGAATTGATTGCTTCGGAAAACATAACATCTCAGGCGGTTATGGAAGCACAGGGCTCGATTTTCACAAACAAGTATGCAGAAGGGTATCCTGGTAAGAGATATTATGGCGGTTGTGACTTTGCAGATGAGGTTGAGACTCTCGCTATTGAACGCGCTAAAAAACTTTTTGACGCTGAATATGTCAATGTTCAGCCGCATTCCGGCTCCCAGGCGAATATGGCGGTTTATTTTGCCGCGTTGAAGCCGGGCGATAAAGTGCTCGGTATGGACCTTGCGCATGGCGGTCACCTGACCCATGGCAGTGCTGTCAGTTTCTCCGGTCAATTGTATAACTTTGTTTCTTATGGCGTAGACAGAGAAACAGAGGTAATCGATATGGAAGAAGTTGAACGCATCGCTTTTGAAAATCGCCCTAAAATGATTATTGCCGGTGCAAGTGCCTATCCAAGGGAAATCGATTTTGCAGGCTTTAGAAGAATTGCAGATTCCATTGGTGCAACTTTTATGGTCGATATGGCACATATTGCAGGCCTTGTTGCAGCCGGAGTGCATCCGTCACCGGTACCTTATGCTGATTTTGTAACATCCACTACGCACAAGACGCTGCGTGGTCCAAGGGGCGGAATTATTATTGCATCCGAGAAGTGGGGCAAGGCTATTAATTCCAACATTTTCCCCGGTATTCAGGGCGGACCGCTGGTACACACCATTGCGGCCAAAGCCGTTGCATTTAAAGAAGCTCTTTCGGATGATTTTAAGGAGAATCTGGCAAAGGTTAAGAGTAATGCGGCAGTTCTTGCTGAAAATTTGGTTCAACGCGGTTTCAGGCTTGTTTCTGGTGGAACTGACAACCATTTAATGCTGGTTGATCTGACTTCAAAAGAAATAACAGGAAAAGAGGCCGAGGCCTTGCTTGAACGTGCAGGTCTGACAATGAATAAGAATGCCATTCCTTTTGATACAGCTTCTCGTTTTGTTACCAGTGGTGTTAGAATAGGAACACCTACAGTAACGACTCGAGGTCTTGGTGCAGAGGAAATGGCTAAAATTGCTGAATTTATGGATCGTGTTATCTCGAACAGAGATGAGGAGACCATTGCAGCTGTTAAGGCTGAGGTTGTTCAAATCTGTAAAAAATATCCTCTTTCTGATCTTGTGGCACCCGTATAACAATAAACGGAGGAATGCCATGAAATGTCCCTATTGTGGTGATCTTGAAAACAAAGTTATAGATTCCAGATTGAATAAGGACAGTACCATCACGCGTCGCAGGAGAGAGTGCCTCTCCTGTGACCAGCGCTTCACAACCTATGAAAGGCTTGAGGTGATGATGCCCATGCTCGTCAAAAAGGACGGCAGAAGAGAGGCCTGGGATCGTCAGAAGCTCACCGTTGGCCTTGAAAAGGCCTGCGAGAAAAGGCCTATCAGCAGAGATGCAATCGACCGTTTCGTTGATGACATAGAGCATAAACTTCAGGACATCGGGGCAAAGGAAGTTGCATCATCTGAAGTCGGGCAATGGGTCATGGCCGGACTGCCGCAGCTTGATGAAGTAGCTTATGTCCGATTTGCTTCAGTTTATCGACAGTTTAAGGATGTTAATGAGTTTATGGATGAACTGAAGACGCTGTTGGCGACAAGAGATGAGGAAAAGAAGAATGGCGCATGATGATGTCTATTTCATGCGAATTGCTCTGGATGAGGCAAAAAAAGGTTTAGGACGAACCTCTCCGAATCCTTGTGTCGGTGCCGTCATTGTTAAAAACGGTGAAGAAATTGCCCGTGGATACCACAAAAAAGCCGGAACTCCCCACGCAGAAATACATGCTCTGAATAAAGCAGGTGAAAACGCACGCGGTGCAACGATTTATGTCACTCTTGAACCGTGCAATCACACAGGAAAAACTCCGCCATGCAGTAAGGCTGTGGCCAGTGCAGGAATCAGTCGTGTTGTTGTCGGTATGGAAGATCCCAATCCCTTGGTCAATGGCAGCGGCATTAACTATTTAAGATCGCAGGGTATCGAAGTTGTTAGCGGGGTTTTGGAAGAAGATTGTGTTGCCGTAAACCGGCCATTCATAAAAAAAATCAAGACAGGCTTTCCCTGGGTTGCCATGAAAGCAGGAATGAGCCTGGACGGCAGGTTGAGCTACCAGCCAAATCAAGGTGGCTGGATAACTGGTCCGGAATCGCTTCAGAAGGTTCACCAGCTAAGGGACCAGTTTGATGCGATTATGGTAGGACGAAATACAGTCGAGATAGACAATCCATCTCTGACAACAAGACTGGCTGATGGTCAGGGACGAGATCCGCAAAGAGTTGTAGTCGATAGAAATCTCTGCCTGCCAATGGAAAGCAAAATATTTCATCTCAACTCAAATGCCTCGACTTTTGTATTTTGCAGTGAGAAGGCAGATTCTGCAAAAAAGGAAAAACTGCAGGAACTTGGCATTAATGTCATCCTGCTGCCGTGTGAGGCCGAGAGGTATTTACTGCTTAAGGACCTTGTATCAGAAATTGGCAAGCTGGGTATAAATTCAGTGCTGGTTGAAGGTGGTGCGACACTTCATGCTAATATGCTCAGAGAGCATTTATATGATGAAGCTTTTCTTTTTCAGGCGCCCTGCTTTATTGGTGACGGTGGAAGTCCGCTTTTGAAGGGTATGAGTACTGACAAAAGGGCTGATTGTCCATATCTCGAAGAGATTTCAGTAAGTCGTCTCGGCAAAGATAGCCTTATTCACGGTACAGTTTGTTACCCGACAAACTGAATTTTTTTCCTTATCACAGAAATAAGAAAAGATGGTCTATATTCAAATGAATATAGACCATCGATTCAAGAGGTAAATAAAGATTACTTCTTCTTTATGCTCCGTTAATCTTTTCTCTCAAGATCCCTGAAGGTTTGAAAGTCACAACACGGCGAGCATCAAGGGTGAGCTCAGCACCGGTTTGCGGGTTTCTTCCTCTACGGGCATTCTTGTCTTTGACGTTGAATTTACCAAAACCGCTGAGTAGCAGATCCGAACCATCAATAAGAGAATTCTTGCTGATTCGAAGAAAAGCTTCTACAGACTCTGTAGCTTGTGCTTTGGTTAGTGTTTCGTGATTTTTATAAACTTGCTGGACGAGATCCGCTTTAGTTAATGTCATTTAAACCCCCTCAGTTAAGGTAGTGGAATGTTGTCTTATTTTCATGATATCTATTTGAAGTTGAAAGTCAACACTCCGCGGTAGAAAAAATACAAATTTTCAATGAATTACCTTATTATTATTCATTTTTTCTAGACAACACTTGCCATTTTGAAGATTGGCAGGTACATCGCGACTACCAGACCACCGATCATGCCACCAAGAAAAACCATCATAAACGGTTCAATCATTGCGGTGAGATTTTCAACGGCCTGATCAACTTCTTCATCGTAAAAATCTGCAATTTTCTCAAGCATCTGATCAAGAGCACCGACAGACTCACCAACATTGATCATCTGGGTTACCATATTAGGGAATACGCCAGTCTCTTCAAGCGGCTCTGCAATGGGACGACCTTCCGAGATCGCGTCTGCAATACGAAAAACTGCCATTTCAATGACTTTATTACCGGCAGTTTTGGCAACAACCTGAAGAGCTTCGAGGATTGGAACACCACTCTGGAGCATGGTTCCTAAGGTACGGGTAAATTTTGCAACGGCAACACGACGCAGCAGAGTCCCTACAACTGGGGCCCGTAACAGCATCCTGTCGATATAGATTTCACCTTGCTTGGTTGAGTAAATTTTCTTTACCGCCATTATCATGATAAAAATTGCTATGAAAATGTAGAGGAAGTTTGACTTAAAGAAATTACTCATATCGACAACAATCTGTGTCGGTGCCGGCAGCTGTGAACCGAAATCCTTGAACATGGCATCAAAGACAGGGACAACGAAAACAAGGATAATGACAAGAATGAGAATAGATATTGCCAGACAGATTGAAGGATAGGTCATCGCCCCCTTAATCTTCTTTTTGAGAGCCATGGATTTTTCCATGAATGCAGCAAGTCGACCAAGGATTGTGTCAAGAATACCACCAGTCTCACCTGCTTCAATCATGTTGCAGAAAAGATTATCAAAGGCCTTAGGGTGCTTACGCATCGAATCGGCAAATGTAGAACCCGATTCAACATCACTTTTTGTCTGTTGCAGGATTCTTTTCAGCGTGGAATTATCCTGCTGTTTACCGAGGATCTCGAGTCCTTGGACAAGAGGAAGACCAGCGTCAATCATAGTTGAAAGCTGTCTGGTAAAAACAACAATATCTTTGTCGGTTACTTTTGGTTTGAAAAGAGATATGTTCTCAAAAACATCTTTAGGTTTCTCTTTAACGACGGCATCAGTAATGCGTAATCGTTTAAGTTGAGCCAGTGCCGATGACTGATCTGGTGCTTCTACTTCTCCTTTACGTTTTTCACCGTAGGAGTTTTTCCCTTTCCAAATGTATATTGGCATACCATCCGTCTCCGAACTGTAGTTTATCTCCCGCGAAGTGCAACGTGCTCTCTTTCTAGAACCTACTCTTGGTCGAATAAATAAAAACTATTATATATCGAACGGTTAAAGAATACAAGTTAGGGAGAAAAAGACAAACCTTTTTTTTTATTTATATCGGCAAAGCTAACGCTTACATATCTCATTAATCTTTAGTTTTGTTACTAAATTGCCAACAGAGGGGCTAGATTAAGGGTAGCTGTAAGAAAGAATTGTATCAATTCTGTCGTCTGTTAAAAGCTCTTAATATGCTTAATTTACTTTAAAAGATGATACAATTTAGGGGAAGTATTTTTTGCAATTATGTCTCAGCAGAAAATTTTCGTCCTGTACAATAAAAAATGTCTTCCTTTGCAGGGTTTTTGGAAAAAGAATAGATTACTGTAAAAATATTTTCATACGTTGCAGTATCTGATACCTTGTTCTTGTACCTGCAGTTACGGAAATAATGTTGTTACGATAGAGCTGTTTAAGGGGAAATTTTAATGCTTCGATATATTATTCTTGTTTCTGCTGTTATTATGCAGATGTGCCTTGGTGCTACCTACAGCTGGTCGGTATATGTTCAGTCGCTTCGATCTTTAACCGGGTTAAGCCAGAGTGGTGCACAAATACCTTTCACTCTTTTCTATTTTATCTTTCCTCTCAGCATGATGATTGCCGGTCGTTTTCTGCCAAAACTCGGCACCAGAAGAAGTGCTATGACCGGTGGGTTTATTTTTGGACTTGGCTGGGTGATAGCCGGCTTTGGCAGCAACTCAAATATCCTGACCGTATTAGGTATCGGGTTGATCAGTGGCATCGGGGCCGGAATGGCCTATGTTGTTCCTATCAGTGTCTGTGTAAAATGGTTTCCCAAAAATAAAGGGCTGGTTACCGGGATTGCGGTTGCCGGTTTTGGCGGAGGGGCTGCTCTGGTAAGTCAGATAGGAGGTCTGCTGATAGCAAACTGGATGAAAACACCTTTTGAAGCATTTCAGATTTTGGGAATCGCTTTCATGGTCTGCAGCTGTCTAGCCGGTTTTATGATGATCATTCCTGCGGGTGGGAAACAAACTGAATTATCAGGTGCGTTGTATGGCCGGGATATAATCTCTTCTCCGCTGTTCAGGTTGCTTTACATTGTTATGGCCATTGGACTTGCTGCCGGATTCGCCGTAAATGCTAATTTAAAGGAGTTGTTCCCGGATATTAAAACAGCTGCGGCAGTTGGAGTGGCTGCAGTTTCATGCTTTGCCATAGCGAACGCAGCAGGAAGAATCTGCTGGGGTTGGATTTTTGACAGGATTGATTCCAGAAGGGCACTGCAGGCAAACCTGATAGCACAGGCGATAACGCTATTATTATTTCCTGTTTTGGTGCAATATGCTGCCGGCTTTCTGCTCCTTTCATTTCTGGTCGGTTTTAATTACGGCGGAATCCTTGTGCTGTATGTTTCCACGGTGTCTGCTCAATGGGGCGTCAATCATGTCGGTCAGGTGTACGGTATTTTGTTTACCAGTAATATTCCTGCATCGTTAGCCCCTATATTTGCAGCGATGATCTATGACAGGTTTGCGTCATTTACCCCTGCCTTGGTCATATTGTCACTAATGCTGATTGCCGCGGCATTTGTCGTCAATAAAATGGACCTGGAATCCGCTGGAAAAGTTTAATGCTGTGGGTAGAGTATTTGATGAATTTGCTTAATGCCATCTATCAGGTTGACAGTGGGACGAGAAACCAGTTCTTCCTCTATAAGTGCAACACGACCATTTTTAATTGCCTTAATGGCCTGAAAACCAGGTTCTTCTTCCAGAATTGATAAGGAAATCGGATTCATTTTCCCTTGCTGGGCAAGAAAAAAATCAATTTGACCGGCTTTTTGCAAAATTCGTTCTTTGCCGTATTCCGCTATATTGGAGCCGTGTCTTGGTGTGGCATCAGATGCGATATTGATGCCACCGGCCTGCTCCAGACAATATATGGCAATGGAATTAGGCGAGAACGTCTTCATTTTTGCATGAATAGCCTCGAAATAGACTTTTGGTCTCTCATTGTCAGGTATACGTTGTACTGCGTCGGCTATATGCTGGAGACTTTCAGAGAATTGAGCAATCAGTCTTTCACCTTCTTGCTGGTGGCCGCTTAAGGCTGCAAGGTCACGCCAATAGGTGAACATCTCGTTTACTGTTGTCGGCTGAAGGGAGATAACAGTAATGCCTATTTGTTGTAAATGAGAGAGCAGTTGGGGATAAGCTCTGCTTATCATTGGCCGGATAAGGATTAAATCAGGTTTTGCTGCGATAAACTTTTCAGGGTCATCATGATAGCTGAATACAGGTTTGCCGCTTATCCCGGGAGTTTTGTTGTCGGCAGTCGTTACACCAATTAGCAGGTCCTGGAGACCAAGAGCCGCAAGATTTTCGGTATGGGCAGGATAGAGCGATATAATCCGGGTAAAAGGTTTCTCAAATTGAATTGTATTTCCTTCTGCATCATTAATTGTAAAGGCGAGGCTGCCTGTTGAGAAGAAAAGTGAGAAAAGCAGTGTAAAGATGACGGCTTTAAAGTCTGAGAATAGTGTTATCATGATACTTGAAGTGGACTTGCACTCCCTGGTTGTTGTTCGATCTGACCTGAGCATTGACATTAAAAATAAGGCTGACAAAATCATCGGTCAAAATAGATGAGGCTGCTCCTGCAGCGTGTACCTGTCCGGATTTTAATGCGATGAGGTCAGTACAGAAGGCGCCGGCAAGGTTGAGGTCGTGAATTGATGCAATGACTGTTATACCATGGCGCTGCACTATTTGCTGCAAAAGAGCCATAACACTGATTGCATGATGAATATCGAGGCTGCTTGTTGCCTCATCAAGCAGCAGAACAGCGGTTTTCTGCGTCAGGGCTCGTGCGATAAGCACCCGTTGTTTTTCACCACCGGAAAGATGGGATGCAGGTTGATTGCGATATTGCCAGAGGTCGAGCAGTTTAAGATTCTGTTCCACAATGCGATGATCATCAGCGGTGGGGCTGGCGAATCGCGGAATGTATGGGTTTCTTCCCATCAGTACGACTTCATACACAGTGAATTCGAATCCAAGAGTGATTTCCTGCGGCACGATGGCAAGCTGTCTGGCAAGTATATTTTTCTTGTACGATGCTATCGATTTTCCATTGAATTGTACATCACCATCCACTGTGGCTTGCTGGTTGCAACCCATTAAGACGTTGATCAACGTTGTTTTGCCGCTGCCGTTCGGACCGATGATGCCGTAGAAGCGACCCTGCTCAAATGTCAGATTAACATCAACAAGTGCTCTTTTTTTGCCATAGGAAACGCCAGTATTTCGAAGAGAATAGATGGTGGATGCCATTACCAGACCCTCCTCTTCGATGTGATGAAGATGTAGCAGAAAAACGGGCCGCCAATGAGTGATGTGAGGATTCCTATGGGTATCTCATGAGGCAGGACTGCACGGGTAAGGGTGTCGGCAACGAGTAATAACAGGCAGCCGCCAAGAAAACTTGCGGGCACAAGAATACGGTTATCGGGGCCAATAATGCGGCGCAGAAGATGCGGCATGATCAAACCGACAAAACCTATAACACCGGCTACAGAAACCGATGCAGCGGTGAGCAGGGAGGCAGTGACTAACAGGATTTTTCTTGTTTTCACCGCATCCACTCCAAGTGAATCTGCGGTCTTTGTTCCAAAGCTGAGGATATTCATATCCCGCGCATAGAGCATGATCAGGATAAGACAAGGCAGGGTAATGAACAGCAGAAGATGGATTTCAGGCCATCGTTTGCCGACAAAACTGCCCATGAGCCAGAAAATGATTACATTGACCTGCTCGTCGGCAAGATATTTTAAAAAGCCGATACCGGCAGAAAGAATAGCGGCTATGATCACACCGGACAATATCAGCGTATTGGAGCCGAAGCCCCTGTCTGAACCTGCAAGCATAAAAACAAGCCAGAGGGTGAGAAGTGCTCCGACAAAGGCTGCGAGCGCAACTGTGTAGTGGGTTGGCAAGACAAAGCCGAAAAGAGTAAGGACAATACTTAAAGCGGCGCCGAAGGCTGCTCCTGATGAGACACCGAGGGTATAGGGGTCGGCAAGCGGATTAAGCAGGACAGCCTGGAATACAGTCCCTGCCACTGCCAGACAGCCTCCCACCAGCGTGGCACAGAGAATACGCGGCAATCTGACATCGGTAATGACCAGCCGGGCTGTCTCATCGATATCAGCAAGGGAAACCGGCAGGCCGAGATGGGCCGCTACAATAGCTGTGACTCCGGACATTGAAACCTGAAAATAGCCTAAACCCGATGCGATTATAATTACCACAAGCAATGATAAGGTGAGAAGCAGCAGTAAAAAGAGTGGTTTTATTCGCATCGCAGGAAGACTTATTTGGGCTCAAAGCTGAAACGGATGACACAGCAGTCATCACCACCAATGAGACTTTTGTCGATACTGTGGAGCGGCTTAAGTTTTAATGCTTTCATGACGCCGTTTCGAATGGACTGGCAGCCGCAGGCATATCCTTCTGTCATTTTTGCAGAGGACAGTGAATTAAAGGCGTTGCATGTGGTGCCGACCCAGGTGGCTTCATTCCCTTCAATAGTAATGGGGTCATGAATATAGAGCTCGTCGAAAAAACATGTTTTCCAGACATAGCGAAAAATTTCGACAAGATCTTCAATGGATTGCGGTCGCTGAATCCGCTTCTCTTTTAAAAGCATAAGCGTATAGCTTCTGAAAAATCGTTCGGCTGCCTGCAGATTAAGCTCATTTGCCTTCTCCGGCCCGAGTTCTTTTACAGCTGTGGCGTGCCAGTAGGAATCGTGCAGCCACCAGAGTTTCTTCACACTATTAACATCGCTTTCAAAAGTATCAGTCTCTTCCATAGTAATGGCATCAGTAAAAATGTTTTAACAAACAGGAAAATAGAAAGGTAAGCTCAACGAATTACCATGACTGCTAAGAATTTAAAAGATGTTAAGTTGTGAAGATATGCAAAACAAAAGGCATCAACCCCTTATCATGAGTTGATGCCCCGGTGTTTGCCGTTTTAAATCGAGTGGCGTTTTTTCAGCATGAAATACATGACAGGAACAGCCATCCTGCTTACGAGCAGAGAAGCAATTTCACCGAACATCAGTGAGATGGCAAGACCCTGGAAAATAGGGTCTGCAAGAATAACAGATGCACCGACTACAACGGCAAGAGCTGTTAACAGCATCGGTCTGAAACGGATTGCACCTGCATCGACCACAGCCTTGTCAAGCGGGTCACCCTGCTTGATTCTCAGCTCAATGAAGTCGACCAGAATAATGGAGTTCCTGACCACAATGCCTGCCCCCGCCATAAAACCAATCATTGAGGTGGCGGTAAAAAAGGCACCCAGGCCCCAATGGGCGGGCAGGATGCCGATAAGCGAAAATGGTATCGCCGCCATGACCACAAGCGGGGTAAGAAAGTCTTTAAACCAGCCGACCATCAACATATAAATGAGGATCATCACAACGCAGAAGGCCAGACCGAGATCACGGAAGACCTCCAGCGTGATATGCCATTCTCCATCCCACTTCATTGCTGTTTCCTGATCGGAAAAGGGCTGCGTCATATTGTAGATGGTTACGGTTTTATCTCTGCCATTATAATTTCCGGCGTCAAGTTCCTTGAGTTTTTTGTTCATGGCAAAAATGGCATAGACAGGGCTTTCAACTACCCCTGCAACATCGCCTGTGACGTAAACAAGCGGTTTGAGGTTTTTACGGTACAGAGGCTGACAGACCGGCTTTCCAGAAACATCCACAAGCTCACGCAGCGGCACAAGCGGGGCTTCCCTGTTTAACTGGGATCTGAGGCTGATATTCAGCAGAGAATCAAGTCTTGCCTGATACGCTCTTGGTAGCTCAAGAACAATGTTGACCTCTTCTTTTTCGTTGGGAAGATGGAAGAGATCAATCACAGTGCCTGATAAGCCTGTTTCAATGGCGCGTCCGATCTGTGCCTCTGATATGCCGTTTAACGCGGCCTTTTCCTTGTTGATGGTGATGACCTGCTTGGTTCTATCCGTTTCACGGAACCAGTCCACATCAACTACTCCTTCGGTGGAGGCAAATATAACTTTGACATCGCCGGCAAGTTTAACCCGGTCAGCTTCAGTCGGTGCGTATATCTCTGCGACCAGTGTCTGAAGAACCGGAGGACCGGGTGGAACTTCCGCAACTGCAACATTGGCACCATATTTTTTCGCAATTGCAGCAAGAGCAGGTCTGACCGATTTTGCTATATCATGGCTTTTAAGGCTGCGCTCATGTTTAGGCAGCAGGTTGACCTGAATATCGGCAACGTTTGATCCGCTGCGCATAAAATAGTGACGAACCAGTCCGTTGAAGTTATATGGCGAGGCTGTTCCGGAATAGATCTGATAGTTTGTGACTGTCGGTTCCTGGGCAATGACCTCAGACATTTCAAGAGCAACCTGTGTGGTCTGTTCCAGAGTGGAGCCTTCCGGCATGTTCAGTATAATCTGGAATTCGCTCTTGTTGTCAAAGGGCAGCATCTTTACTTTGACCAGGCCGAAATAGACCAGGGAACAGGAAAGCAGCAATAGGACAGTAATGATAAAAAGAAAGAAGAGCCGTGCAGACACTTTTGCAAGCAGTGGATCCATAATCCTATGGTACAGCCTGGTAAAAAAGTCATCCGGTGTCTGTTCCTCGTCGTGGCCCTCTTCAGCAGCACTTTTCTTGCTTAAAAATCTTGCCGCTGCCCATGGGGTGACTGTAAAGGCGATGAGCAGACTGAAGAGCATGGCGGCAGAGGATCCAATGGGGATGGGCCGCATATAAGGGCCCATGAGGCCGCCGACAAATGCCATGGGAAGTATTGCCGCAATGACCGCCCAGGTTGCAAGGATGGTCGGGTTGCCGACCTCTGCGACTGCTTCAATTGAAATATCAATGATCGATCTTTTTTTATTCTTCGGCAGCCGAAGGTGCCGGACAATGTTTTCTACAACCACGATGGCGTCATCAACCAGTATACCGATGGAAAAAATCAGGGCAAACAGGGTGATACGATTGAGTGTATAACCATAGAGGTAAAAAACCAGCATGGTGAGGGCAAGCGTTGACGGGATTGCAAGCATGACCACCATAGATTCACGCCACCCCAGAAAAAAGAGGATGAGCAGGGCAACACCGAAAACGGCAATCGCCATGTGCAGAAGCAGTTCGTTGGATTTCTCGGCGGCGGTATCACCGTAATCCCGGGTGATGTCCACATGAAGATCAGCCGGCAGTACAACACCGCGCAGACTGTCAATTTTCTCCATTACATTTTTAACTACGGTAACGGCATTTGCTCCAGGTCGTTTGGCGATGGAAAGTGTTACTGCCGCCTGCTTTTCAGTCGAACCGGAGTCCCCGAACAGAACATAATTATCCGGATCAGCAGGGCCGTCTATAATTTCAGCCACCTCTTCAAGATAAACCGGCTTGTCCTGGTGTACACCAACAACGATGCGGCCTATTTCAGCTTTGTTATCGAGAAAGGTTCCGGTCTGAACCAGTAATTCCTTATTGTTGGAAATCAGTTTTCCCGATAAAGACTGCATATCAGCCTGTTGGACAGCAGGGATGATGTCAGAAATTGTCAGCATCCGTGAGGCAAGTTTTACCGGGTCAAAAAGAACTCTGACCTGTCTGGTGGAGCCGCCGATTATCCTGGTTTCAGAGACGTTCTGAATGTTCTTAATGCTTTCATCAACCTGATTGACAATCCGACGCAGTATATAATGATCGTAACCTTCACCATGAAAAGTAAGCGCCATAATAGGAACATCATCGATGGTATGCGGTTTGATCAGCGGCTTTGACACCGTAGGAGGAATACGGTCGAAATTTGTCATCAGCTTCTGGTTCAGGCGGACAATAGATGTCTCAAGATCAGCACCGACTTTAAACCGGACAATGAGCAGACTTTGGCCAGACATGCTTGTGGTGTAGATATATTCGACATCAGGCAGTTCATAGAGCAGCTTTTCCATCGGGATCGAAATCCGGTTTTCCACTTCTTTTGCAGAGGCACCTGGCATCGATACCATGACGTCAATCATCGGCACCTTGATCTGCGGTTCTTCTTCCCTGGGCAGTATCGTTATTGCCAGAATGCCCAGCAGAAAAGAAGCGAGAATAAGCAGCGGAGTGATTTTCGAGTCAATAAAGGCAGCGGTCAGGCGTCCTGCAAAACCCTGTCTGGCGTTATTCTTCTCAGTCATTTTCGCACCATCTTTTATTGAAAAGTAACGGGCTGATTATCGAGAAGCGGTGACGCTGCTTCAGCCACAACCTCTTCGCCGAGAGAGAGGCCGGAGAGGATCTCGATCATCCCTTTGTGGCGGATTCCGGTTCTTACCAGCTTGAGCCGAACCTTGTCATGATCAATGACGAAAACCCGTTCAAGCTGGCCGAGTGGAAAAACTGCCGTTTCAGGGATCATCATGGTGGTCAGCTGTTTCTGAATAAGATAGATTTTGGCAAACTGGCCGGGGACAAGATCTTCTGTTGCCGGAAGACGCATCTTCATGACACCTGTTCTTGAAACAGGATCAGCCGAAGGTGCTATTTCAGAGACCGTTCCGGTAACGGTTCTGTTGATGGCTGGGACAGAAAGTTCATATTGCTGGCCGAGCTTGATCGAGGGCAGGATACTCTCGGGCAGATTAGTGATGACCTGAAGATCAAATTCGTTATCAAGCTGCAAAAGAGGACGGCCGGGTGTAACCAGATCACCACGATTGACAAGCTTTTGGGTAACAAGACCGTCAAAAGGGGCTTCAATGGTGGTATATTCAATCATGGTTTGAGCTTCCTGATAAGCCGCTTCAGCTATTTTAACCATATCCCGCAACGCTTTTACAGCCTCAGGCGTTGCAGCATTTTTTTTAAGCAGGTTTTCCTCTCTGGTAAGGTTTCTTTTTGCCTGCTCAAGCTGTGCCTTTGACTGTTCAAGGCGGGCGAGCAGTTCTCCAGCTTCGATCTTGAGAAGAAGCTGGCCTTTGGCCACTTTTGATCCGAGTTCAACGGGCAGCTCTGTCACGTTGCCGCTTACTTTGGTTGCAATCACTGCACTGTGGACAGCCTGTATGGTTCCAAGAATCTCAATTTGCAGCGGAGCTGTCTGTTCTTGAACTTTGGCCGTCTCGACTTTCACGACAGGAAGCGTCACCGCCTGAGGGTGTGTCTCTTTATGATCTTTACACCCGTTCAGCAGCAGAGTAAGGGTTGCTGCTGCAACAAAGAATATCTGGGGTTTTATCATTTTCATATGTTCATCCTTTAGACGTTGACACTAATATTGAGGAAGACCTGCAGCTCTTCGAAGATTCGCGATCGAGACTATATAATTGGCTTTTGCCGTTGATTGTTTCAAAAGTGCCTCAGTCAAACGGGTTTCGACGTCAATGAGATTGGAAGAAAGGATGACCCCCTCGCGAAATCGAATCCGGCTGAGCCGTGCACTTTCTTCGGCAGTTTCAACCATTTTGTCTGTCACCCCTTTACGTTCCTTTGCAAGCTTATAACCAAGTTCGGCCTGCTGAAGATCAAGATTGAGGGACAGTTCTGTTTTGGCGAGTTCCTTTTTCAGCTGGAGTAGCTGGGATTTGGCCAGTGCAATGTTGGCATTGGTTCTGTTTCCCTGGTACAGATTATAATCGACCTTGATGCCTGCCATCCATGAATCGCCTGAGCCGTCCAGTTCAAAACCTTTGTCATACTGATAGGAGGCAAAGCCATCAAGCGTCGGCAGATTGCCTCCCTGAGCTTTTTTCAGTTCCGCTTCCGCGCTGGCAATTGAATTTTCCACCATGCTGATTTCCGGGCGACCGGTATAGGAAACGTGTTCAGGAACAGCCTGTAAAGCATCATTGCCGTTGATGTTCACTGAGCCGTCTTTCAGGCCGAGAAGATTGAGAAAAATACGCTGTGTGAGCTGTATCTGATGGTTGCCGTCCAGGACACTTTCCATGGCCCTGGCTTGCTGAACTTCCAGATTAAGCACTTCCTCCTTCAGTAAATCTCCTGCATCGAAACGGGCTTTTGCAACTGCCAGTGAGGCCTCAATTGCCTTAAGCGAGGCCTCCTCGGCGTGTAAGGCGTCCTGCGCCTGGATGATAGACTGGAAACTTTTAACAACCTCAAAGGCGAGCTGATTTTTCACTACTTCGTATTGTTGTTTCCGGGAAATTATCTGTGCTTCAGCCGAATCGACTGAGGCTGAATCCATCCCTCCGTTATACAGTCTGTATCGAATGTCGGCTGTGAGGTTAAGATTATCTGTTCTGCCGGGGTTGTTAAAATCAATAGTATTATTGAATTCACCCTGATTGAGAATATTGCCAAACGAGTACATCGGGTTGTCTGTCTGGCTGTAGCCGCCATGCAGGCCGATAACCGGATAGTTGGCGGATTGAGCTGCAAGCTGTTGGGCCGAGGCGGTTTGTATTCTGGCAAGCGCTATTTCGCTGTCAGGACTGTTTTTCAAGGCAAAAGCGACGGCCTGTTCTGCGGTCCAGATCTGCTGGCCTGTGTTGTCACTGCCGAAGCTCTGAATAACTGAGGTAAAGAGCAAGCCTGAAGCGATAGAAAGCTGAACTGCTTTTTTGAAGGAAAAAGACATTTTTCTATTCCTTTATTTGTGTAAATATGAGGGGATATAAAATTTAATCTTTTGCTTAATTACCTGGTTGAATAGTTTATGACATATGTCATTGTTCGGCAAGTATTTAGATGAAAAAAAAATGATATCACTGCCTTTTGTCAGATTAACAGGCAGTGGTATCAATTTGTCAGCAGGATGTTGTCAGAATAGCAGAACAGGGCAGCGGACATTATGCAGCACATAATTTGCCACAGAGCCGAACAGGATATCACGAATTTCACCGGATCCTTCATGCCTGCCGATAACAACCAGATTATATCCCTCGTCGTTGACTGTATCGACAATAACATTTCTGGGTGTTCCGCTTTTCAAAAGTAATTCGGGGGTAAATCCTTCGGCGCGGAGTTGATCGGCCACCTTGTCGAGGAGCTGCTGCCCGGCTTTTTGTGCATTCTGCTTGACCATATCCAGCTGAAAATCGGGAATGGCCCTGTATGCCAGCTGATCCCGATTTATGACATAAAGCAGAGTAATAGTCTGAGGAAAACGGTTTTTTTGAGCAATGACTGCTTTTACTGTGGCACGGGCAGTTTCTGAGTCATCAACCGGCAAAAGAATCTTCGGATCCATCTTGGATTACCTCCATCCATTCTATTTTTATTATCGCACAGCTTTACTGGTAGCCATAAATCAGTCTTGGCAGCAGCAGCACCAGATCCGGCCAGTATGTAAGAACCATGAGAATGGCAATCTGGATCAGGATAAACGGTATTACGGCTTTTGAGACATACAATATATCTCTGTCGACCGTAGCCCCTGATATGTAAAGAGAAACGCCTAATGGAGGCGTGCAGTAGCCGATACCAAGGTTGATGGTCATCAAGAGGCCGAAATGCATGCTGTCGATGCCGAATTTGCTGAGCAGCGGCAGGAAAATCGGTGTAAGGATCAGGGTTGCCGAGATAATATCCATAAACATGCCGATGAAAAGCAGCAGGATATTGACAGAGAGCAGAAAGACCCATGGTGAGGAAATATTCTGTACTACCAGCGAGGCAATTTTACCGGGAATCTGCTCGAATGTGAGATATTCACCAAAGACGGAGGCTCCTGCAACAATGACCAGCAAAGTGGCTGAGGTTACGGCTGAACCGACGATTACCTTTTTCACGTCTTTAAGCTTCATATCCTTATGGATACAGATCTCGACAAAAAAGGCATAAAAGCAGGCAACAACAGCGGCTTCATTGGCGGTAAATAAACCGGAGTAAATGCCGCCGAAGATGATGACCGGCAGCATCAGGGCCCAGATGCTTTCCCGAATCACCTGATAGGCTTCGTGTAAAGTAGGGCGAGGCTGTTTGGTCATGCCCTTTTTCTTGCAATAAAAATATGCATAGAAGCTCATGGCGACCATGATCAGCAAACCGGGGATGAAACCGGTAAGAAAGAGTGCCTCAAGCTGATCATTGCTCACCATGGCATAGAGAATCATTGAAATGGACGGCGGGATAATGACACCTAAAATCGGAGCTGTGGTCATCAGGCCGACTGAGAACTTCTCGTCATATTTATTTTCAATCAGAGCAGGGATCATAAAGCCGCCGATGGCGACAACGGTGGCAACGGTCGAACCTGAAATTGCACCAAAAAAGCCGCAGGCAAGAACGCCGGCCATGGCGAGCCCGCCAGGAAGAAAACCGACCAGCACATTGGCCGTTTTGATCAGTTTTTCGACGATGGAACCGGTTGTCATGATATTGCCGCAGAGAACAAAAAACATCACAACAATAAGGGCGAATTTGTCCATGCTGCGATAGAGCACCTCGACCACAATCTGCGGATCGATGCCGACAGTGTATACGAGTCCGATCATTCCGGTAAAAAACAGGGCCATGAATACCGGGACGGTCGTGGCCAGACAGCCGACCAGAACAGCCAGTATGAGGAGATAATTATTATCCATTATTCTCCTCCTGATATGACCTGGTTGTCAATCACATCTTCATAGAAAACGATGATTGTTCTGATGAGCATCATCAATCCCATGAGAGGCAGAACCGCATAGAAATACCATTCTGGAATACGCAGTGTAGAAGTCACAGCATATTCGTCATTGAACATGGTAATGGTCATCTGGGTACCAAGGTAGATCATGATGATCGCAAAAACGATAACAGAGATATGGCTGAAAAGAGTAAGAGGCTTTTTCAGGCCGGGTAAGAGCTGTGGAAGAGCATCGATCTTGATCAGAGCGCGGCTCCGGATAGCCGAGATACATCCGACATAGGTTGTAAAGAAGATGACTTTCCGGACAACCTCATCTGACCAGTAAAGGCTGAAGTTGCTGGTGGCCTTTCGTAAAATGACATTGGCCATGGCGCTGATCAAGGCGATACAGACTGCCGTAAAAAGCGACCAGTCCTCGATGAATTTGAAACTTCTGTCGATTTTTCTAAAAATATTTCTCAGCATAACAGATCATGATGAAAGAAAAAGGCCGAAGAGGAGATCCCCCTTCGGCCCTGTCATAATTTCCTGGTTATCTTTTTAATTGCTGCCCAGTTTTTCGCGTACTTTGGCAAGATAATCAGGCCCGATTTTCTGTCCCCATTTCTGGATAACAGGTTCAGCCAATTCTTTCAACTGAGCAATATCATTATCGGAAAGTTTTGTGAATTCAACGCCTGCTTCCTGAGCAAGCTTGTACTGTTCATCAAACTGTTTTTTTGTCATTTCGCGTGATTTGGCACTTTCTTCACGAACTGTATCAAGGAAAATCTTACGCAGGTCCTCAGGAAGTTTTGCAAGCCAGCGTTTGTTGGTCAGGTGGACAAAAATACCCTCTGCGTAGTTGAGCTCGGTGAAGTGTTTGGCGATGGTGAACTTCTTTGTAATGTTGCAGACAATAAGGGTGTGGTCAAGGCCTGTGATAGCACCCGTTTGAAGTGCCTGTGGAACATCAGGCCAGGGCATAACGTTAAACTGCAGTCCCCATGCCTTATAGATGTCTGTGTTAACCGGTGCCTCAGCGATACGGAAATTTACTTTCTTGGCATCTTCGATAGTGTGGATAGGAGTGGTTGAGGTCCAGCCGTATGGTCCATATCCGGTAAAATCAAGAGCAACAACTTTTGATGGAGAATTGGAAAACGGTTCCCAGAGTTCCGGGTCGTTTCTGAACTGATCAAGCTTGTCAAAGGTGTCAATGATGTATGGAAGATTAACGATTCCCAGCTTGTCGGCCACGTTTGCCGCAGCAACAGATGAACTCAGCATTCCCTGAATTGCACCCATGTTCAGTTTGTTGATGACATCTTTTTCACCGCCAAGCTGAGAAAGCGGGCGGTAATCAACATAAATCCTGCCATTGGTTTTTTCCCATACCGCATCACGGATCTTGTATCCGGCGGCCACACCTTCGATAACAGGGTGGGATACGTTGGACAGTATGTAAGTATATTCTGCTCCGCTTGGATCAAATTTCGGCTTCCACGCTGCCAGAGGATCATTCTTTTCTTCGGCAGATGCCAGGCCGGTAAGGCAAAGCAGCATGGTGAGGGCCAGAAGGCACAACTTTTTCATCGCAATCTCCTTTTTCAATGGAACACAGTGAACATGGCGATCGACTCCCTATTCGAACACCATTACTATAGATAGACTGGTAATTAACATAAATAAAGTTGATAAGCAATTTATCTTTGATTGGGCAAATTGAACAAATATGTGAGGTTTATAGGAAGTTACGAACTATAAAAAAAATGTGATGAGCAAGTGTAACAGTTGTCTTCATCAGTAGATTTGTGGTAGGTTTTTGTCAGTGTGATTCATTTTTCAAGAAATTCCTGCAAGCTATAGAAGAACAGAACGAAGGAGACAGCGTAAATGAAGAAATGGAAATGCATGCTGTGCGGTTATGTCCATGAAGGAGAAACTCCACCGGAAGAGTGTCCACTTTGCGGAGCATCCAGCGATCAGTTCGAAGAGCTGATCGAGGAAGAGGAAGCAGAAGAAAAAGAAGCACCCAAAGAGGTTGAACCGGTGAAAGCAGAAACCGGACCGGTGAAAAAATGGCGCTGCACGCTGTGCGGATATATCCACGAAGGGCCGGAACCTCCAGACGAATGCCCGATTTGCGGTGCCGGTTCCGAGGCCTTTGAAGAAGTCGTAGAAGAAGAAAAGACTGCTGTTGCGAAGGTTGATGAGGTTCCTGCAGCCGGCAAAAAAGGTGCGCGCAAGTGGCGCTGTAAAATATGCGGATATATTCACGAAGGGGATCCTCCGCCGGAAAAATGTCCGTTGTGCGGGGCTGCAAGTGACCAGTTTGAGGAGGTCGTAGAGGGCTCAGGGGATGGCGGATATGCTGTCAAAGGTCAAAGCAGCCTTGAAAAGAAAGGCTCTTTTATCGCTACCCAGATTATCAAACATCATCTCCATCCGGTCATAGTACACACGCCGAATGGTGTCCTGCCTGTTGCACTGGTATTCATGCTGTTGTCCGTTTTTTTTAAAAGCAATCCTGTTTTTGATACAGTCGCTTTCTATAACAATATCTTTGTGCTGATTTCTTTGCCGGCTGTGCTTGCAACTGGAATAGTTGTCTGGAAGAAACGGTATAACGGCGCTTTCACCCCGTTATTTAAAATCAAAATAGCTGCCAGTATTCTGGTAACCCTTCTACTCACAGCGCTTGTTGTCTGGCGTGCGATTGAACCGGAGGTGTTATCCGGAGAAGGAAAGTGGACTTACCTGATTCTTGCCGGATGTATGATTGCTGCAGTTGGCATGGCCGGACACATGGGTGGTAAGCTCGTCTTCGGAGGACGAGAATAACGACTGGATAAAAATACAGAAAAGAAAAGGCAGAATCGTTATTGATTCTGCCTTTTTTCTTTCTAGTGTCCAGGAAGAAACGGTGTAATGTCTTTTACGTATTGGGTCTGCGCTTTATAACCGGCTTCCTTGAGTGCTTTTACAGCCTGCTCCTGGTCTGCTCCGGCAATACGCAGAATTAACTGGTTAATACCCTGGTAGTTGGTAACCGGCCAGGAGAAGACACTCTGGATGTTGACTCCTGCGTCTCTCAGGGCAGCGGTGATAGTAGCCAGCATTCCAATAGAATCTTTTACGTAGACTGAAATCCTCGAACTGCTGTCGCTCATACCGATTGCGTTGAGCAGAACACCCATAACATCGGTACTGGTAATGATGCCGACCAACTGACCGTTTTCTTCAACCGGCAGCGCGTTCACGTTGTGGATCTGCATGATATAAGCAGCGCGTTCAACGGTCATGTCCGGGGCTACGGTGATAACCGTTTTGGACATGATCATCTGTACCTCAACTTTTTCGAGCAGATACCCCAATTCATGTTTGCTGAGCGAGGTTGCCGGTGAAGCCCAGTATTTTTTCAAGTCGCGGTCTGAGATAATTCCCACGAGCTTGTCTTTTTTGTTCACCACAAGAAGGTGGTCGATCGGGTTTTCCCGGATAAGCTTTTCTGCATCCAACAGGCTGGCATTCGGTGCGACAGTTATGAGATTGGTGTGCATTATCTTTCCGATGTACATTCTCTCCTCCATTACGATATCATTTGTACAACTTGTTGTTTTCTCTCTTTTTCATTCTATCATTTTTTCTTTAGATGTGGAGTGCTAATTGAAGCTGAATGGAATCTTTTTGCAGATAATTACTCCTTCATCGGGAGACTTTTCCCGGAAGGCCTTATTTATCGAAAAAAGTCTTGAACCGAATACAGTTTTCGGAGTATTTAATTGGGTTGCCCGTCGAAAAGAGGGCAGATTTATGCAAATGGGGAATTACAGTTCCTCCAACCTAAAAGAAAACATCAGGTGAGCGTGTGACAAAAGAAAAACAACCACTCTGGATGTCCGGAAATGAAGCGTTAGCACTGGGTGCCTACGAGGCCGGCGTGCAGGTCGCCTCCGGTTATCCCGGAACACCTTCCACTGAAATTATGGAAAACCTCTCATGTTATGAAGGGGTTTATACCGAATGGGCTCCCAATGAAAAAGTGGGGCTTGAAGTTGCAATCGGAGCAAGTTTTGCCGGAGCAAGATCTCTGGCCACAATGTTGCGGCCGATCCTCTTTTTACTGCGGCATATACAGGGGTTCGCGGCGGACTGGTAATGGTTACCGCAGATGATCCCGAGATGCACTCTTCACAGAATGAGCAGGATAATCGAAACTATGCCCTTGCTGCCAAAGTGCCGATGCTTGAGCCGTCTGAGCCACAGGAAGTTAAAGAGTTCATGCGAATCGCCTATGAGCTGAGTGAAGAACTTGATACCCCGGTGATGATGAGGATGACAACCCGTGTCTCTCACGTCAAGGGTGTTGTTACTCCTGATGAGCGCAGGGAAGGGCCGGTTGAGAGAAAAATAGAAAAAGTACCGTCCAAGCTGGTCATGCTTCCTGCCATGGCGAAAACCCGCCGGGTATATGTCGAAGAGCGGATGATCAAATGTTGCGAAATTGCCGAGACGGCGCCTTATAATAGAATTGAGCGCGGTGATAACAGCAAAGGCTTCATCACCGGTGGAGTTTCTTATCTCTATGTCAAAGAAGCCTTTCCGGAAGCATCTGTACTGAAACTCGGCATGTGCTGGCCGCTGCCTGAAAATCTGATTCGTGAGTTTGCAGCGTCTGTCGACACATTGTATGTCGTGGAAGAGCTTGATCCGTTCATTGAAACACAGCTCAAGGCAATGGGTATCAAGTGTATCGGCAAAGAAGTTATTCCGAATCAGGGAGAGCTCAACACCGATATTGTCAGACGTGCAATCGATCCGACTGCAACTAAAGAGCTTTTTGCTGCCCCTAAGCTGCCGAACCGCCCGCCGAATATGTGTGCAGGTTGCCCTCACCGCGGTATTTTCTTTAACCTGAGCAGAATGAATGTTTTTGTTTCAGGTGATATCGGCTGCTATACCCTTGGCTTTCTGCCGCCGCTGTCAGCCATGGATGCCTGTGTCTGTATGGGCGCATCAGTCAGTATGGCGCACGGTATGCAAAAGGCCCTTGAGGGAGCCCACAATAAGATCGTTTCCGTTATTGGCGACTCGACCTTCGTACACACCGGAATAAACGGTCTTATCAACACCGTATACAACAATTCTGCGTCGACCCTCATCATTCTTGATAACAGAATAACAGCAATGACAGGCCAGCAGCCCAACCCGGCATCGGGCAGCAATATCAAAGGTGAAGCTGCCAATGCACTTGATTTTGTCGCTCTGTGTAAAGCTGTCGGCGTAAAGCATGTATTTGAGGTCAACCCGCATGATGTCGTCAACACACGGCAGGTCTTAAAGGATGCCATCGAGCTTGAAGAGATGTCTGTTGTTATCTCAAAGGCTCCATGCGTGCTTCTGCCTGAGATGAAGAGGAAAAAGAAGATCCCGCTGTTTACCGTAAGAGAAAACTGTGTCGGATGTACTTCCTGTATTCGTCTCGGCTGCCCTGCCATCAGCTGGACATCATTTAAAGATGCTGATGAGGCGGAAGCAAGAGGATACAAGCGTAAGCAGAAAGGCTTCTCTTCAATCAATGAAGATCACTGTCTTGGCTGCGGGCAATGTGCATCTCTGTGTAAATTCAATGCGATCACCAAGAGGGAGGAGTAGTCATGAAAGAAACAGGAAACATTCTCTTCTCTGGGGTCGGTGGACAGGGGATTCTGCTGGCCAGCGAAGTAACTGCTTACAGTCTTCTTGGGGCGGGTTACGATGTGAAAAAGAGTGAGGTTCATGGCATGGCCCAGCGCGGTGGTTCTGTAACCGCCCAGCTCAGATTCGGAAAAAAAGTCTACTCTCCGCTTATAGAGCCTGGTTGTGCCGATATCCTGATGGCCTTTGAGATGATGGAGGCGTCCCGTTATGCCGAATATCTGCATAAAGATACCAAGGTCATCGTTAATACCCAGAAAATTCTGCCACCGGCAGTAGCAACCGGACAGATGGCCTACCCTGATGACGTCCTGGCCAATCTTCGTGAGCTCGGCATTACCGTGGTCGAGGTCGATGCCTTTGAAATAGCCAAGCAGGTGGGTGAGCCCAAAACTGCCAACGTTGTAATGGTTGGCGCCATGTCTGCCTTTTTACCGGTCGACCCGAAAAACTATATTCAGGTCATTGAGACCAGAGTGAAAGAGCAGTTCAGGGATGTTAATCTCAAAGCCTTTGAAGCAGGCAGAAATGCGAGTAAGTAGTCGTTAAAAATAAAAGAGGGAGAGGTGATGGAAACAATTTATTGGGAAGAGGAGATGGAGACCCTGCCCCGGGCCGGGCTCGAATCCATTCAGCTGAAGCGTCTTCAGAAACTGGTTGAACGTGTTTATAACACCGTTGAGCCGTATAAAAGGAAAATGGACGAAGCGGGTGTGAAACCCGAAGATATTCAGTCTCTGAAAGATATTCAGAAACTGCCGTTTACCTACAAAGATGATTTAAGGGATAATTACCCCTTCGGCCTCTTCACAGTTCCCATGGATGATGTTGTTCGTGTCCACGCCTCTTCCGGAACCACCGGCAAACCTACAGTTGTCGGGTATACCAAAAAAGATATTGAGCTGTGGGCAAGTGTTATGGCCAGAGCCCTGAGCTGTGCAGGTGCAACAAAGGGTGACATGATTCATAATGCCTATGGTTACGGACTGTTTACCGGCGGTCTGGGAGCGCACTATGGTGCTGAGTGTCTTGGCGCGACAGTTATACCTGCTTCCGGCGGTAATTCAAAACGCCAGATCACCATTATGAAGGATTTTAAATCCACGGTGTTGATGGCAACACCTTCTTATGCTCTGAATCTTGCCGAGACAATGGAAGGAATGGGCATTGATCCGAAATCATTGTCGCTGAAAGTCGGCATATTCGGAGCGGAGCCGTGGAGTGAAAATATGCGTGAAGAGGTTGAGCGCAAACTCAATATCAGGGCGGTGGATGTTTACGGTCTGTCCGAAGTCATCGGACCCGGCGTTGCAATGGAATGTCTCAAATCCTCAGGAGGGATGCATGTATTTGAGGACCATTTCTATCCGGAGATAATCGACCCTGAAACAGGAGAAGTTCTTCCTCCGGGTGAAAAGGGAGAGCTGGTTTTCACGACCCTTACAAAAGAAGCATTTCCTATTATCCGTTATCGTACCAAGGACATCTCCCGTCTCTTCTATGAAACGTGCTCCTGCGGCCGGACTTTGGTGAGAATGGAAAAAGTGACCGGACGTACAGACGATATGCTGATTATTCGCGGCGTAAACGTCTTCCCGAGCCAGGTTGAACATGTATTGATGGGTGTCGAAGGGGTCGAGCCGCATTACCAGATCGTTGTTGACCGGGAAGGCAATATGGATACCATGGAGGTTCGTGTTGAGGTAAGCGAGGGCATCTTCTCTGATGAGATCAGGGTTCTTGAAAACCTGACCAAGAAAATCCAGAACGACATTAAAGATATTCTCGGGGTGACCAGCAAGGTGAAACTGGTTGAACCGAAAAGCATCCAGAGAAGCGAAGGAAAAGCACAGCGCGTAATCGATAACCGCAAAATCTGATTTCAGGAGACAGAACATCATGCGTGTAGAACAAATTGCCGTATTTATGGAGAATAAATCGGGTAAACTTGCTGAGATTACCTCAATACTCGCTGAAAATAACATTAATATTCGAGCTCTTTCTGTGGCCGACACGGCTGATTTCGGTATCTTAAGGCTGATTGTCGATGATGTTGAAAAAGCAAAAAAAGTGTTGAAAAGCGAAGGCTTTACCGTTGGCATTACCAATGTCCTTGCTGTTGAGGTGCCTGATAAAACAGGCGGACTTGCTTCTGTTCTAAAAGCAATCAACAATGAAGGGCTTAATGTTGAGTATATGTATGCCTTCGTCAATAAGACCGGTGAAAATGCTGTACTGATCTTCAGATTTGAAGATATGGATAAGGCGATCGATTCTTTGCAGAAAGAAGGCTTTACCCTGCTCAGCAGCAAAGTGATCTGTTCACTGTAAAAAAATATAGAATAACTCCAAACAGGAAGGGAAGGTGTATGTACTGGCAACAGGAATATGAGTGTATGCCCAGAGAGGAACTGGCTAAGCTGCAGCTTGCAAGGCTGCAGAATACCGTTTCCAGAGTAGGTAATCATGTGCCGTTTTACCGGACGAAGTTCAAGGAAATGGGCATTGATTTTGAGAACCTCAAATCACTCGACGATCTTAAACGCCTTCCTTTTACCTATAAGCAGGATCTGCGTGACAACTACCCGTATGGACTTTTTGCAGTGCCGCTGCGCGAGGTTGTCCGGGTTCATTCCTCATCCGGTACTACAGGACAGGCCACTGTTGTCGGTTATTCGCGAAATGATATCCAGATGTGGAGTGATCTGGTTGCACGTGTTCTATGCGGAGCAGGGGTTACAGCTGATGATGTCATCCAGATCGCTTTCGGCTATGGTCTATTTACCGGTGGGTTCGGCCTGCATTATGGTGCTGAGCGTCTTGGCGCCTCTGTTATTCCGATTTCTGCCGGCAATACGAAGCGCCAGATCCAGATCATGCGGGATTTCAAGACCACTGCACTGGTCTGCACACCGTCGTATGCATTGAAAATGGTTGATGTGATGATGGACGCAGGAATTAATCCAAACGGTCTTTCATTAAAATACGGACTCTTCGGGGCAGAGCCATGGTCTGAGGGGATGCGCCAGGAGCTCAATGAAAAACTGGGTATCCGTGCCTCTGATAACTACGGTCTTTCAGAGATTATGGGGCCGGGCGTGGCAGGAGAATGCCATGTCTGCCATGGACTGCATATCAACGAAGATCATTTCCTCTATGAGATACTTGATCCTGAAACGCTTGAGCCGGTAAAACCCGGTGAAGTGGGAGAGCTTGTTATTACAACGCTTACCAAGGAGGCCTTCCCGGTTATCAGATACCGGACACGGGATTTAACCAGGTTAATCCCGGAACCCTGCCCATGCGGCAGAACCTTTGACCGTCTGCACAGAATGCTCGGACGGACCGATGACATGCTGATCATCAAGGGCGTAAACGTCTTCCCGATGCAGATTGAATCCGTTCTCTGCGAAATTAAAGGGACCGCACCGCATTATCGTATTATCGTTGATCGCGAGAACCATGAAGACAAGATCACGGTTATGGTAGAGGTCTTCAATGAGATCTTTTTTGATGCCATGAAACGGCAGGAAGAAATGATCAACACAATCAAGCGTAAACTCGCTTCGGAACTTGGTGTCGGTGTAAGTGTGAAACTGGTCGAAGAAAAGACCCTGGAAAGATTCGAAGGGAAAGGTGCACGAGTTATAGATAACCGTAAGTTATAGATTTTTCCCAGGCAGCATTACATAAAATTACCGTACCTCGTCAGGTGGTGTCTTTCGTTTGCACCCCGACGGGGTATTTATATTTTACAGATAGAAGAAAAGAGAAAAAAATGAGAAAAAACAACAGAGAGGCAGCTCAACTGCGCCCGTTTTCGGTGCAGAAAGGTCTGCAGCCCAATGCCTATTCATCGGTATTGATCAAAACGGGGGATACCCATGTGATCTGTGCCGTGAGCATGGAAGAAAAGGTTCCGCCGTTTTTGACTGATACGGGAAAAGGTTGGATTACTGCAGAATACGGTATTTTGCCCGGTGCCACGAATTCGCGTTATAAACGTGAAATTGGCGGCAGATCGGGCAGAACGTATGAGATTCAGCGCCTGATCGGAAGAAGTCTGCGGATGCTGGTCAGTCTCGAGAGTTTTGGGGAGCGTACCCTGAGGGTAGACTGCGACGTGCTCAACGCAGACGGAGGCACTCGTACTGCATCCATTACAGGAGCAGCCATTGCCCTTAGAGATGCGTTTCAACGGATGGTTGATGAAGGGCTGCTTGAGAATATGCCGGAGCTTAATCCCATTGCAGCCATTTCAGTTGGTGTGTGTGATGGCAAGGTTCTGCTTGATCTTGATTACCTTGAAGATTCATCGGCAGATGCGGATGGAAACTTCGTCATGACAAAAGAGGGTGCATGGGTGGAAGTTCAGTCTACAGCTGAAGGAAAACCGATCGATCACGAACTCTTTCTGCAGATGACCAGCTTTGCAAAGGCAGGCATCGAACAGCTTTTTTCACTCTGGTAGTATTTTTGACAGCCATGCAGCATGAAGAGCAAAAAAGACCGGTACAGGGGACCCGTGAGTGGGCGGTTGCAACCGTTGACTGCTGTATCGGTTGTCCGCATGGCTGCAGATATTGCTATGCCAGGTACAAGCAGGTCGATCGCCTGCATCTTGTCACTGAAATAGAATGGCAGCATTCCCGGATAATTGATTCTGCTGTCATGGCAGAATATCCCTTATATGATGGGCAGGTGATGTTTCCTGCTCATCATGACATCGTGCCCGAAAATCTTGACGCATGCATTACGGTCCTGCGTTCTTTGCTCGAAGCAGGCAACCGGGTGCTGGTAGTCAGCAAACCGCATTTTGACTGTATCAACGCTCTCATCCGTAATTTCAAGCCATACAGAAGAAAGTTGCTTTTCAGGTTAACAATAACCGCAAGAGCCTCCCGATTATTATCATTCTGGGAGCCTGAGGCTCCGCCATACAGTGAACGAATCGCCAGCCTCATCTGTCTGTTTTCCAATGGTTTTCAAACATCCGTATCGATTGAACCGATGCTCGATAGAAGTGATGTTGTGGCAATGGTAGACGAATTGCTTCCATATGTGACAGATTCCATATGGATAGGTAAAATGAACAAGCTGCAGGAACGGGTGAAGAGTGAAGGTGAAGAGAGTGGGAGGTTTATCCAATTAATAGAAGAAGGCCAGCGTGATGAAAGTATAACCGCGCTCTATAACGAGTTGAAAGACGTATCTAAAATACGATGGAAAGAATCCATAAAAGATGTTGTCGGTTTGCCAAGAGCTGAAGAATACGGACTTGATAAATAAAGAGGAGACTGAAATGAGAAAGGCTATCTGTGAAATAAAAGAGAAAAAACTGATTGAAGAAATTCTCGAACGCTGCCGAGTCGGCCGGCTTGCTACAATCGGCGAAGACGGTTATCCCTATATTGTTCCTCTCAATTATGTCTACTGGCAGGGGGCGATTTATTTCCATTGTTCAAGGAAAGGAATGAAAATTGACAATATTGCAGCTGATAACAGGGTCTGTTTTGAAGTCGACATTCCGCTTGCCTACCTTGCATCCGATTTTTACAACGATGGCAAGCCGCCGTGTTCGGTTCACCAGTTCTATCATTCGGTGATCATAAAAGGAAAGGCTGAAATTGTTGAAGAGAGCAACGAAAAAGTCGGCGCGCTGAACGCACTGGTTGCAAGCCACGAACCCGGTGTAAAACTTGTTCCGATCACTGCCGACACGCCTGCTGTCGATATCTGTGCTGTTGTCGCTGTCCGCATCGACGAAATGACGGGAAAGAGTGATCTTGCCCAGAAAAAAAATGAGCAGGATAAAGCTGTGCTCGCAGAATATCTGCAAAAACGTGGTTTGGCAGGTGATCGTGAGGCAGCAGAACTTATCGGAGGAAGGAAGTAATAGACGATGGATGAGTTCAGTAAAGAGATTGATCGCTCAAATACGGCATCAGTTAAGTGGGATCTCATTCAGGAAGTTGATAATCCTGAAAAATGGCTGACAACATCATCCTATTTCGGTGAAGACAGAACGCTGCCGATGTGGGTAGCCGACATGGATTTTGCCAGTCCAGAGGTTGTCCGGGAGGCATTAATCACAAGAGCAGAACATGGTCTTTACGGTTATACCAGGACGGACGACAATTACTTGAATGCTGTAACAGACTGGATGAAGAAACGGCATGGCTGGGGAGTAAAACCATCATCGATTGTCACCTGTCCCGGTGTAGTCCCGGCCCTTCATATGATCATTCGGGCCTTCTCCGAGAGTGGCTCAAAGGTTTTGGTGCAGAGGCCGGTTTATTATCCGTTTTTCTCTTCAGTGGCAGCAAACAGCAAAGAGCTTGTGTCTAATTCACTTGTTCTGGAAAACGGCCGATACAGGATGGATTTTGACGATCTGAGAGAGAAGGTTTCAGATAAAGAGACAAATCTGGTCATACTCTGCAATCCGCATAACCCGGTTGGGCGGGTCTGGACAAAGGATGAACTGCTTACTTTCGGTCAGATTTGCCGGGAAAACGATACCCTCGTCATAGCCGACGAAATACATGGGGATCTGATCATGGATGGTCATCACTTTACTCCGTTTGCAAGCCTGGAGGATTTCAGTGATTTTACCATAACCTGTACTGCACCGAGTAAAACTTTCAATCTTGCCGGTTTGCAGACCTCAAATCTGATTATTGAAAACAGCACATTAAAAAGAAAGGTGGAAAAGGTGCTGCGGGATAATGGTCTGATAGGGCTGAATCTGTTTGGCCTGACTGCCTGCCAGGCTGCATATAATCATGGAGAACCATGGCTTAACAATTTGCTCGGGGTCCTGAACGGACACCTTGATTATCTGGAATCATTTTTCAAGCAGCAGCTGCCGCAGTTGAAAATGTATCGTCCTGAAGGATCCTATCTGCTCTGGTTCGATTGCCGGGAAGCGGAGCGGGATCAAATGAAGTTGAGAAAGAAAATCATGGAAGATGCTAAAATCTTTCTTGATGACGGTTTTGTTTTCGGCGATGAGGGTAAAGGTTTTCAGCGGCTCAATTTTGCCTGTCCGAGATCTGTGCTTGAAGAGGCAATGCATCGGCTGCAGCGAGTATTCGGCTGAAAGAATGACAGGTTTTGTCGATCAGTTTTTGTTTTTTGAGTAATTCTTTATTATTTCATCAAAAGTGCCATTTTCTGTCAGCGTCTTCTCCGTTTGCATGAAATCAGGCAGTCTTCCAGAAAACTTGGATTTTTTTGATAAAGCAAAATAAACAGCAACTTTCTGATTATATTTGTATTCAGCTTTGCCGAAATCATCACCGTATCCGTTCTGTTTAATGAGAAAGTCTCCGACCTCTTCGGTGGTGATAAAGGCATCGAGCCTTTTCATTTTAAGCATTTTAAAGGCGGATATCTCATCTGAAATTTCATATTTTTTAATATGATCATCATTATCAAACTGCTCAAAATATTTTGCTTTTCGCAGTATTCCTATGGTCAGATGCTGGATATCTTCATATGTCCTGATTTTTGCTTCATCACCTTTATTTACATAAAAAACTTTTACAGAAGTTGTTTTATAAGGAGGTTCGATATAGTACAGAAATTTTTCGCGTTCAGCGTTCTTTGTGATTCCGCTGACGAAATCAGCCTGGCCGAATTCCAGATTATGAAGACATCTCACCCACGGGAAAACAGTATATTCTGCTTTTATTCCCATAGGTTCAAGTAATGCATTGGTCAGCTCGATATCGATGCCTCCGGTTAATCTCCCTGAACGGTCAACTATTTTGAACGGTGGATAAGGGTCTACGCAAACCTGCAACTCTTCAGCTTGAACCCAGCCTGCCAGTAAAAGTAACCCAATGGAAACAAAGAATTTTTTCATATGAAATAAAAGAGCGTTCTCCTAATGAAATGATGGCTGCTAACATATTCGACGGCTTGATTCGGTCACCAAGGACAGTTGCAAGCCTATCTGAGATCCTCTCTCCTGATAGAGGAACTGCGAAAAAAACATTTTGTCATGTTATACCGAAAGAGATTGTTTTCGGCAAGAAGCTATCATGTTGTAGCACCAGATAAGCCATGGTGCCGCTTCATTGTTATAAGATGTTTGCAGCTACGAAATTGAAATACGAGGCTCATCCAGGCAACAGTGCTTAGTCAACGGCTATGACAGGTGAATATGTTGGCGTGTCTTCAGTGCCAGGCACTCCGGTCCTGGCTTTTTGTTCGGAAATCATTTGCTCTCTTTACTTGACCCTCAAATCTGAGATGTTGAAAATCAAAGGTATTGTTTAAACACTCTTATCTGAAGGATTTTTTTGAATTTTTTTCTTATGATAGAAGAAAGTAATATGGAAAATCAGTGCTGTCTCATAGTTTATCCCACAGCAAAAGCTGAGAGGAATTGATATTAGTTATTTTGTCTGGTGGTCTGAGTAATTCAGTCAGACTTCTTCGAGCAAAAAGATTCAAGTGAAGCAAACGTACAATTTTTGATATTGA
>QKIH01000049.1 GCA_003249645.1 Desulfobulbaceae bacterium
TTGGCAGCCTGTTCAAACAGATCGCCAAGTTGAACTATTTGCGTCTCACTTTCAAGCGGCTGCCAGGTAAAGCCAATCCCGTCGACATAGGTGGCGAGAGATCGCATGCCGAAACCGGTATATATCCAGTCATAATTATATGGAACCGGGAAAGGACCGTCGGTCATCATCTCATCGCCATCCTTGGTGTCGATCAACTGGATCAGTTTGATGTCAGTCGGCATCAATGGCAGCAGAATTTCATGGGCACGTTTGAGTGCATCGGTATCGTAGCTCTGTAGGTAAACCGGGGCCTGATGAGTGAGATAACCGTACTGTTTCAGAACGTTAAGCGTAATCTCACAGAGATCACGACCTTCACTGCGATAGAACCATGTTTTGATAAGGCGCGGGTAGATGCCTATTACTTTACCGGTTCTTTTTTCCAGCATTTTCAGGAGGGACAACTGTTCTTCGAAGCCTATCAGGAATTGACCAGTGTCGGAGTTAAGCTGCAGCCCTCTGATTTCACTCAAAGTGAAATCGATGACATAATATCTGCCGTCTTTTCTGGCACGATCCGGAAAAATCTCTTTGACATTGGTTGCGGGGTCGAGATAGATGTCTGAGAAAACTACCAATTGATCGTCACTGCTTAACACGAGATCCTGTTGAAGATTTTCGGCGCCGTCAAGAACCGTGAAAAGAGTTGACGCGATTGTGAAACCGCTGCCATCGGTCGGTTGCGTCGCAACAAGTATTGGACCGTCATCAGCACTCGCTGACGTGGCAAAGGACAATGTTGGAAACAGCGTCAGCAGTGCTAAAAATAATGAAACGAAAATGCGCATAATTTACTGAATGATTGCTGCTACCTTGGCTGCTGCATCAGATAGATTCGCTGCGGTAACCAGTTTTAAACCCGATTCTTCAAGAATCCTTCTGCCTTCTTCAACGTTTGTTCCTTCCATTCGAACGACTACCGGAACGGAGAGCTGAACTTTTTTGGCTGCCTGAACCACACCGTTTGCTAAAACATCGCAACGCAGAATGCCGCCGAAAATATTAATGAGAATTCCTTTCACATTAGGGTCGTTCAAGATGATTCTAAAACCATTTTCGACCATCTCGGCGTTGGCGCCACCTCCGACATCTAAAAAGTTGGCAGGTTCAGCACCGGCCTGCTTAATGATATCCATGGTGGCCATGGCAAGGCCTGCGCCGTTGACCATATTGCCGATATTGCCGTCGAGCTTGACATAATTGAGGTTGAACCGAGCTGCTTCTACTTCAGCAGGGTCATCTTCATACGGGTCATGCATCTCTTTGACATCGGGATGCCGGAAAAGGCTGTTGGAGTCTATATCTACTTTTGCATCAAGAGCAAGCACATGATCATCAACGGTTAAAATGAGCGGGTTGATTTCGACCAGTGAGCAGTCATATTCGGTAAAGAGTCTGTAAAGGTTTCTTATAAGCGCTCCCATTTCCTTCATTGCGGCTTTCGGCAGATCAAGCGCGAAAATTGCCTGACGTACAAGATAATCCTGCATGCCGTTCAGCGGATTGATCCGTACTTTGATAATTTTTTCAGGTGTTGTGGCAGCCACTTCCTCAATGTCCATCCCGCCTTCGCGGCTGGCAATAAGTGTGATCTCGGCATTGGCTCGGTCGATAACAAAAGAGAGATAGAGCTCAGCTTTGATTGAAACTCCCTGTTCAACCAGAACCTGCCTGACCTCTTTGCCTTCAGGACCTGTTTGTGCAGTCACAAGCTGCATACCAATAATCTCTTCTGCAGCCCGACGGGCATCTTCCCTGCTTCTGGCAAGCTTGACGCCACCGCCTTTGCCACGTCCACCGGCATGAATCTGGGCCTTTACTGCCACCGGCAGTTCCATCTCCGCTACTGCTGCTTCCACCTCTTCCGCAGTCTTGCAGACCACGCCTTTCGGTACGGACACATCATATTGCTGAAAGAGCTGTTTTGCCTGGTACTCATGTATTTTCATTGTTCTTTTTTCCTCGGGATGAGTTGATGCCGCTGTCTACTTTCCGTCCACCTGCTGAAGGGGACGACAGGTAAGATAAATATTCTGTATGATCAGGCCCTGACGATATTCTGTATTGTCATCCTGGAGAGCATTGATTCCGAAATTGATAACGTCTCCCTGATTTCTCCAGTCGTTGAAACCGAATTTCCAGCCGTTCCATCTTGACTGGAAAAGATAAGGTGCAGAAGGACCGTAAATGTGAAACTGATATTCTTCAAGGTCTTCATCAAGCTGTTCGCGAACCAGGCCGATTAGTACCATGTCAGCGCCAACGGCTCTGGCATTGGTAATGAGGCTATCGTGTATTTGTCGTCCGGTGCCGCCTGCAGGGGTAAATGTGAGGCGGTGAGAGAAAACCCTGCAGTCTGTCGGAATAGTATCATTCTGAAAAGTGATATCCACCTTTTTGGTCTCTGGAAAGCTGAGTGTGGTGGCAGGGGGGGCGAATTTTATACAACCTGAGGTAAACAGCATGAAGTACAATGGAGCAAGAAATAGGGTAACTAATCGGTTTCTCATGGTTATTTATTCTTGATGAAATTCATATTATTGCCATATTCAATAATACCAGCTGCAATGGCAAAGTTTATTTACCTGAAAAAGGCGCACGAAGACGAAAACAAAACCAGCTGGTTGGTTATCCCGTCAACACTTTGTCAGGTAATTCTTCAGCGACAGGTTGCTTCAGCTCCTTTCCGGTTTTTATTTTGGCCGGGAAAGCCAAGACACGGGTGCAAACTTCATCGGCAAAGACAGATGAGAGGCTTGCAGGATTTGTTCGCAGCTCTCAAAGGCAGCTCTAAAATATAAAATAAATAAGTGTCCCGGCAAAGACAATAATAAATATCCTCCTTTTTGCCCACTTTTGAAGCATCTTTTTTCATATTTTTGTCAGTATGGGAAAACGAACAGGTTGAATGCTGTTTTAGTCTGGCTAGCTGGTCAGACTAGTAAGGTCTGTGAGAATGGTGCCGGCCAAAGAAAAAAGGTCGTCGATAGTAGTGATCCTGCCAGGAACCACCAGTCGTCCATCGGGGGTAAGTCTGGGCGGTTTCACTTGCTTTTTGGAGCTGTGCTTCTGGAGATAGCCGAAGAGTTTCTCAGGTGATACCGGTGTGTCTTCGAGAAAAGAGAAGACAAGGGCGTCGGGAGCTTTCTCAAGCTTTGCTATGCGCAATGCAAGCAACTCCTTTTTCAGACTGACTATGGAATAGAGGTTGACGGTTTCTTTCGGCAACGGTCCGTAACGGTCAATCATCTCTTCCTCAAGATCGGTCCTGTCTGTATCCGAGCCGGTCGAGAGTGCTGCTATTCTCCTATACATGACATAACGTTGAGAAATGTCGTGTATATAATCTTCAGGGATGTAGGCGGAGAGCTGCAGGTTGATCTCAGGGTCATACTCATCAACCTGTTTCACGCTGTCGGCTCCGCGATTTTTGAGATCGGCCACAGTTTTCTGTAGCAGATCGAGATAAAGATCATAACCGATGGCTGCGATGTTGCCGCTTTGTGAGATGCCGAGCAGGTTTCCGCCGCCGCGTATCTGCAGATCGCTCATCGCCAGTTTGAACCCTCCTCCGAGTTCATTGCAATCCATCAGGGCTCTGAGTCGTTCCTTCGAGTCTTTACTCAATGCATCAAGGGACGGAACGAGAAGATAGGCATAGGATTGCAGGTTCGAGCGACCTACACGGCCGCGAAGCTGATAGATCTCGGCAAGGCCTAGGCGTTCGGCCCGGTCGATGATAATGGTGTTCGCCGTTGGGATATCAAGGCCGGATTCAATGATCGTGGTACAAAGCAGAACATCGATCTCTTTATTGACAAAAGAGACCATGATATCTTCAAGTTCTTTGCCTGCCATTTGTCCGTGAGCAACGGCAATTCTGGCGCCCGGCACGAGTTTTTGAATAGTGGCGGCCATCCGGTGTATTGATTTAACTCGGTTATGCACGAAAAAAACCTGACCATTGCGCCGCATTTCACGGGTAACGGCCTCCTTGATGACAAGGTCATCGTATTGTGCGACAAATGTTTTCACAGGTCGGCGCTGTTCCGGCGGACTGGAGATGACAGAAAGATCGCGAATTCCGAGAAGAGACATCTGCAGGGTCCGCGGGATCGGGGTTGCAGTCAGGGTCAGGATATCCACATCGGAACGCATCTTTTTGATCTTTTCTTTGTGGCTGACACCGAAGCGGTGTTCTTCATCGACTATCAGCAGTCCGAGTTTTTGAAAGACCACATCTTTTGACAGCAGGCGGTGGGTACCGATAATGACGTCTATTCTGCCTTCTTTAAGATCTTTTATGATGCTCCGTTGTTCACTGGTTGTCCTGAACCGGTTGAGACAGGCAATGGTAACAGGAAATCCCTGCAGACGTTCCATAAAGGTCTTTGCATGCTGCTCGGCAAGAACGGTGGTGGGAACGAGAAGAGCAACCTGATGACCATCTTCGACAACCTTGAATGCGGCCCGGACTGCAACTTCGGTTTTGCCGTAACCCACATCGCCGCAGACCAGACGATCCATAGATTTCTCAGAAGTGAGATCATCGATGGTTTCATTAATGGCTTTGAGCTGTCCTGGGGTTTCATCATAAGGAAAAGACTCTTCCAGTTCCTCATACATTTCGCCGGGCGCAGAGAACTGATGACCCTGCTGGATTTCTCTTCTGGCGTAAATGTCCAGCAGTTCCTGGGCGACTTTCCATACTTCCTCAGATACCTTGGCCTTGGTTGTTTTCCATGCCTGGGTGCCGAGTTTGTCAATTTTCGGGCGCTGCTCTGCAATACCTTCATAGCGTGTGATCAGATTTAATCTGTCAACCGGCAGGTAGAGTTTATCACCGTCTCTGTATTCAAGCAGCATGAAATCATTTTTGACTGATTGAAACTCCATGGTCACAAGGCCGCAGTAGATGCCAAGACCATGATCACGGTGGACAACAATGTCGCCGTCCTGCAGTTCTGTAAAGAGAACGGGTTCGCCTTTGACTTTCCTTGACTTGGGCTTGGTGCCAAGCCGCATTTCACCGAACAGTTCACTTTCTGAGAGAAAGTGGATACCGTCATCATTGAGGCTGAAACCGCTGGTAAGGGGGTGGTCGCAAAGCATCAGCTCACCATAAGGTATCTCTGCCGTTATGGTCTCAAGTGAAACAGGTGATTTGAGGTGTCTTAGTGAGTGGTGAAAACGCTGCAGGAGTTCTGCAAGATTTTTGGTGCGTTGACTTGATCGGCAGCAAAGAACAACATGATCGCCTTGCTTTTGCCAGGCGAGGATCTGATCAGTCAAAGGGGCCAGAAGGCCTCGATTTTTTCTCTGCAGGCTGATGTCCTGTTTGAGCAGCTGGTGGTTGCGTGTATTGCAATGGAAGGTAGTCGTTCCGGGTGCAGGAAAATCGGTGCAGCAGACCTGATTGAATTTCTTGAGCAGGGGAGCAAGATCATCGGCCAGAATAAAGATGTCGTTTGGTGGAAAGGCTGGCGTCCTGTGATGCTGGGCTTCGCTGTAATTAGCAAGTATTCTTTCTGTGACAAGTTCTGCGGACTGGTAAACAGCCTGGGGATCGACAAGAATAAAGACAGTGTCTTCAGGAAGATAATCCGCTACAGCACATGCGTGGGGTTCGTATTCCTGATAGAAAAGGGGAAGAAAGAACTCCATGCCGGCATAGCGAAGGCCGTTCTTGATGCGGTCATCAATTTTTGCCGTTGGCGTCTCTTCCCAGTTCAGTTCTGATGCTTTTTTATGGAGGTATGCACTGAGTTTTCTCGCTTCAGAACTTTTAGCTGATGGCAGGAGGGTATCTTGTACCGGAAGCAGTGTTGCCTCATCAATGGATTTGTAACTTCGCTGACTGATCGGGTCGAAACATTTGATTGTTTCAACTGTGTCGCCGAAAAAATCGATACGAAGCGGGCTGTCAATAATTGGCTCATCAGCATCTGAAGATGGAAAAGGCGGTGGAAAGATATCAATAATTCCACCGCGAACAGAGAAATCGCCGACTGACTGAACCAGTGCAACTCTTTCATAGCCAAGAGATTCAAGCGAGCGAATAAAGTCATCCCTGTCAGTATCATTTTCGGCCATCAACAGGATTGACTGGGAATTGATCAGTTTCTTCGGTACAACCCTCCGCATGAAAGCTTCAACCGAAATGATGAGCGTTTGTGGCTTGGTAGCTGTTTCGAGCCGGTAGAGTGCCGAAAGTCTTGAAGCTGTCGTTCGCTGATCAGGGGAAAGAGGCGTATATGGCGGTATTTCATAGCCCGGGTAGGCAAGAATCGGATGCGAGCTGAACAGACTCAGATCCTGCTCAAAAAGCGTTACCTGATGCTCATCGGCAAGAAGGACGCAGCAGGTTTTATTCTGACCTATAATTGATGCGACAAGACTTGCTGCGCTGCCGCGCAAACCAGTAAGGTTGAGGGAAGAATGAATTTGCTGGAGATGTTGTTTCAGTTCGTTATGCATAAAAAAAAGGCCGGCTACACAGCTGTGCAACCGGCTGTAAAACAAATTCGCAGAAATCTTAGAAACTTCCGCCGATACTGAAATCCCAGACGGAAGTATCCTCGTCATCATCAGGATTAAGATTGTAGCCCCAGACAACGCGCAATGGTCCAAGCGGTGACATCCAGCGCAATTCGATACCGGTGGACTGCTTTGGGCTACTGAAGCTGAAACTCTCGTCATCGTTGAATACATTACCGGTATCGTAGAAAACTACACCGAAGATACCCTGTTCAGCAGCCAGAGGGAAAATGAGCTCGATATTGGAGTACCACATTCTATCGCCACCGATCCTCTCATCTGTGTCGGGATCTTTGGGGCTGACTTTGCCGTATTCAAAGCCACGCATGGTGCTCATACCGCCAAGGTAGAAGCGCTCGTAGACAGGGAGCTTGTCGTCCTCATTTTCAAATACCTGACCTGCAGATCCCTTAATGTGGAATGCAGTGTCCATAAAGAGTGGAAAAAACCAGCTTGAAGAGGCCTCAACCTTGGTAAACTGTGCGTCACCGGAAAGCGGTCCGCCAGCATATTTTACGCTGATAAGGTTTTTAGAACCACTGGTCGGCATATAATAATTGTTTCTGGTGTCGCGGATAAGAGAGGTTTTAAATGCACTCGTAATATGGATATCGACTGAGTTGCGGATAATATAAGAGGCGTCATCAGATACATCTGACAGAGTCGTGTCAGTGTAGCTGTAATTACCATAAATTTTCCACTTTTCCCAGATCGGGTAACCAAGACGAATACCGCCGCCGGTAGAGTCGCGGGTGTAGTCGTCATATTCTCTTTCAGTACTGTAAAGGTCGGCGCCCCAGGTGAGATTGGAATCGTTCACGCGGGGATTGGTATAAGCCAGGTTGTACAGCGAGCTTGAACCGCCGACATTGGCACTTAAACTGAGGGTATCACCGCGGCCAAGAAAGTTTCTTTCAGCGATCTGCCCCATCAGGATAAGATTATCTACAGAGCTGTAACCTGCACCAATGCTGAAGCTTCCTGTGCTTTTTTCTTTTACATCGATATTGATATCCATCTGAGACGGATTAAGAGTCGGCTCCGGGGTGATATTGACTTCCTCAAAATAGCCTAGCCGCTGCAGGGCCTGGTTGCTCGCACGCAGCGCTTTCGAATTGAATATTCCGCCTTCTTCTATGCTGAGATCTCTTCGGATGACATTGTCTCTAGTCCTGGTGTTGCCGGCGATTGCGATGCGGTTAATGTAGACGAGATCGCTTTTTGTAATGCTGATGGTAACATCGACACGCTGTCCGGCGTCTGATTTATTCATTTCAGGTCTGACGTCGGCGAAAGCGTAGCCTCGCTCAGCATAATAATCGGTAATGCGAAGGACATCGTCACGAAGCTGCTGGCGGGAGAGAAATTCTTCATCGCGAATTTTAAGCAGGTTGAGGATATCCTGCTTGTCGGAGATGAGGTCGCCTTTAATATCGACAGTTCCGAGTCTGAATCGAGGACCCTCTTCTATGGTGAAGGTGACATACAGCCACTCTTTCTCCTGGGTGACAATAGGCTCGCCAACCTTTGCTTCAAGATAGCCGTGATTATGATAGTAGGCGACCAGCTTACTTGCATCAATTTTGATCTTCTCAGGTTTGAGAAGCCCTGCGGAAGTCAGCCATGACATGAACCATTTTTCACCAGTATCAATGACTCCGGCCAGTTCATCGTCATCAAATGCAGTATTGCCTTCAAAACTGATTGTTTTAATATAAATTTTGTCGCCTTCGTCGATCTTATACTGGACAACGGCTGTTTCAGCAGTTGGATAGCTGATATCGGCTTTAACCTGTGTGTCGTAATATCCTTTTGACTTGTAAAGAGCTTTGATCGCCTCAACACCCTCATTGATTTTTGCAGGGTTTAAAATGGACTGTTCCTGAATGTTGACAACGTCTTTAAGATCCTTTTCTTTCAGGTCATCCATGCCGTCATAGGTGAGTGAGGTAATAACAGGTTTTTCAACAACCCGGAAAATAACCTTTTTGGCGTTACCGCTGTCAGAAACATCGATCTGAACATCATCGAAATATCCCATTGCATAAATAGCTTTAAGATCTTCGCGCAGGACGGATGGGTCGTAAATGGATCCAGCCTTGGTTTTGATTCTTCTCAGGATAGCGCCGGAATCGATTCGCTTATTTCCTTCAGGGGCAATGGTTGCTACCGTTATACCCTGTTTGGTGTAGCCGGTTAAGGCCGATGCTATTTCATTAACTGCTTCGGTCAGATTGTCTATGTTCTGGCTCTGACTTGAGAGATAGGTTGGGTTGGATGGATTTAACGAGTCGAATATTTTGACGTCAAGGCTGAATGAATTGCCGAGTTTAGTCAGGTTGCCGATAACAACGTTGTCGGCGCCGCTCTTTTCTGCAATGGATTTTAGTGTGTTCACCGGTGGAGGCCAGCTGCCGACATAATCAGCCATGGTTTCAGCCTGCGGTCTGTCTATAATCATGAAGGATTGAGAATCGAGAGCTTCAGTGAACAGCTTGTCGACATTTGCAGCCAGTTTTGTTGTATCATCTGCACTGGTAACCTTAATCGGGAGAAAAACTGTTTCGGAGGCGACCGCCTGAAGGGGGAGAGCCGTCAGAAGTAGAAGGCAGAAGAGACAGAATCCGCGAAGATAGAAAATACTGCTTACGGATTGCCGCTGTTTCATTGTGCAGGAATTCATAAAATTATCCCTCTCTTGATTTATTCGATGACAGATAACAATAAATGGTAGTAATAGTTAGATAATTGCTCATGTTGATCTGTAGAGCAATCCGATAAATTCTGCCCATTATGCCATGTTTGGCACAAAATGCAAAGCAACATCACCTGCTTTCAACAAAAAAGAAGAGTTAGTTTCGAGGAGTAGGGAAAAAGAAGCAGGCAGCGATTATCCGACTGTAATTTCGCGGCGTTTACATAAATGTCAAAGATGATATTTATTGGCGTAGATGAGGCGAAAAAGGTGAATATGAACTTGTTGTCAAAAAATGCGCTTTCGTTATCTCTGCAGACTTTTGTTAGAATATTGTTTCCTTCTCGTTGCCTTGTCTGCAATGCGTCAACCTGTGAATCGGGTAGTTCGCTCTGCGTTTCGTGCAGAAGCAGTCTGCCCGTTATCAGTGGGGCACAATGCCGTTGTTGTGGAAAACCGTTTGTGGCACAATTCTCTCCTGCTCATACCTGCGGTGACTGCCTTGAATCTCCACCTGCGTTTACATCTGTTCGGTCGTATGCAGTTTATGAAGGAATAATTGCAGGTCTGTTGAAACAGCTGAAGTATAATCAGGACACGACTATTCTGCCGCTTATCCGGGAACTCAATGATCAGTTTCTGGCGTTGCTTCCTTCGGGAATTGATCTCATTTTGCCCGTTCCTCTGCATAAATCACGGTTACGCAATCGGGGGTACAACCAATCTCTGCTGCTTGCCCGGGCAATGTTTCCCGATCATCGGGCAATAATTGTTCCAGATGTGCTTAAAAGGGTCGAAAATACCGTTTCGCAGACAGGGCTGAGCAGGAAAGAAAGGGCTGATAACCTTCGTGATGCCTTTAAAATCATGCATCCACGGTATGTTAGAGAAAAAAATATTTGTCTGGTTGATGACATATACACGACTGGTGCGACGATTAATGAATGTGCAAAAAAGCTTATAAAATATGGGGCTTGTGAGGTTCATGGCGTGACGGTGGCAAGAACAATGCTGCTGGGTAAGAGGCGCTGATTGGTTGTTAGAAAAAAAATAGCAAAAGATTATTTTTTTTAAATTCCGTAGATGCTTGTTGTTGTGTGGTTTGCGCTTGATGATTGAATAATATTAAGTAATATCCAGATAAATACATTAAAATAAAGATAGGTCGAGTTTAATGAAAAAATGAATTTGTTAGTAACTTTTGCATAACTGGTCTAAAAGCACCAGTTTTCGTGCAAAAGTCAATATGAGTTCATTATATCCCGTAGGACGCGGGTTTGGCCGGTATTGAATATAATAATGTAGTAAATACATGCAGTTAAGCAATGTGAGTCTTTTTGTGGTAGCGGCGGAAAAATCTTGATAGATCGCCTTTGACCAAAAACCGGAAATGGAGTTTATCATCCTGCGTAAGTTGAGTTTCCGATCTTTCTTCAAATTTTCACGGGGGGGGAGAGATTCGGATCAGTAATCTAAAGCATGCTTTTGCTGAGAAGAGCGTTAAAACAATGTTCGGTTTATTCAGTGAAGGCATCCAGGTCGCCCCAAGATAATTGGAACCGGAAGGTTCCGATGCCAGTCAGCACGTTAAGGACAATATATGGTTTGGGAAGAGACAAAAGAGAGATTAAAGGATTCAGTTGCGGACAATATCTACAAATTGTGGATAGAGCCCCTCAGGTGCGTAAAAACAGACGAGGATGCCATTTATCTTTCAGGGCCGGATCGTTATTTTTCAGCTTATGTTTCACATAATTACAGTGAACTGATTCAAAATACGGTCAGTGAAGCCGGTGGTCGGTCCAGGCGTCTGGTATTTAACCAGCAGATCGATGATGCTCAGGCAAAGCCTGAGACGGCATCGGCTCAAAGGCAATTGAGACTGCCTAATGTTCCTGTGGTTGAAAACCGTGTTCGCAACCTCCATCCGCGATATACCTTCAGTGAATTTATGGTTGGCGAGTCTAATATTCTTGCCCAGTCTGCCTGTCGGGCAATATCAGCAGATAATGATACCATAGGCCCATGTCTGTTTATCAACTCGAACACCGGATTGGGGAAAAGTCATTTGACCCATGCGGTTGCACATCAGGTGCTGGGCGAATCGCCGATGACCAGACTGCACTATCTTACTGCACAGCAATTTTCCTCCGAGATGGTCAAGGGAATAACCAATAATTGCATGGATGTATTTAAACAGAAATACCACGAAAACTGTGATATTCTGCTTATTGAAGATGTCCATGCTCTGGCAGGCAAGAAAAAGACCCAGGAAGAACTGAATGAACTTTTAGATGCGATGATCAAGCGCGGCAAGAAAGTTGTCCTCACTGCCAATGCTGCCCCTCGTGATCTTCAGGGTATTGACAGCGATTTCTGCTCAAGAATGGCAAGCGGGCTGGTTACTTCAATAATGGCTCCTGACCTGTCCACCAGAAAACGTATTGTTGAAAAAAAGGCCGCCCAGTTTCAGATCGACCTTGAGGAAGCCTTCGTTGATTATATTGCTCAGCATATCCAAGGTGATGTTCGTCAGCTGGAATCAGCCATGATCGCATTGAATGCAAAGAAGAATCTGCTTGGCGGAGAAATAGAAAAAGCGCTTATTCACGAGATCGTCAAGTCAATCGGTGGTGTGGCTCAGTTGCTTACGCCACAGATGATCAGTGAATTTGTCGGCAGCCAGTTCAAGGTGAGCATGAAGGATATGCAGTCGCGCTCAAGAAAAAAATCACTTACCTTTGCCCGTCAGGTTGCAATGTATCTGAGCAGAAAACATACCACTGAATCACTGGCGGATATCGGTAAAATATTCAACCGTGACCATTCAACGGTTCTTCATTCAATCAAGAAGGTTACTGATCTCACCAGAAGAGACAACTCTGTCGAAGCACAGGTTGACCTTTTGAGTGACAGGGTAAAGCAGCTCTGATTTTCTGCTAGAGAGTGGTTTCTCCCCCCTGTGAAAAGGGGGAGAAACGGTACATGTCTAGAAATATACCTTTTTAATCTCAGCCTCATGAACGGTTGCAGTACCTGTTTCAATATCTGCTGCAACCCGGGTAGCGGCCTTGATCATATCGTTTAAGCCGATGCCTTCCCAGCCGAAACCGCAGACATGCAATCCTTTTTCTTTTGCCTCCAGATCCTTTTTCCATTGAAGAAGAGCGGGGTACTTTTCTTCCAGCTGAGGAATGCCCCAACCTGATCGCAGTACGCGGGTAAAGGCGGGTTCCCCAGGTAAATTGAGAATCTCTGTAACTTCTTGTTTGGCATATTTGATCAGTTCATCATTGGACATTGAAACCCGCTCAGGGTGACGTCTGCCGCCTATCAGCGTCTCAAAGACAATGTGTCCTTTCGGGGCTCTGCCTGGAAACATGTTGGAAGAAAACAGGGTTCCGAGGGTAAAGCGCTTCTCTACTTCGGGAGTAAGAAAACCGAAGCCGGGTGGCAGGCTTGCGCCGTTGTCATAGCCGAAGACGACGGTGACGATTTTAGCCTCCGGTATCGTGTTAAGCGGCATACTGCTGTCAACGTCGTGCAGCATTTTCAAGGAAATGTTGGTGGGCACTGCCAATACAAGGTTGAAACAGGAAAACTCTTCTCCTGTTTCAGTCAGGACAACCCATTTTTCATTGTCCTTCTTAAGTGATTTGACGGTTGTGTTCAGCTTGAGCTGATCGTGTTCAAGGAATCTTGAGGCAATTTTTTCAGGCAGTCTGTACATCCCGTCTGCGAAACTGGTCATGGCGGGCATGCTCAGTTTCTTTTTCTTGTTTTTACGGTTTGCCCATATCTTGGCAAAAATCCCTCGAATAAGAGAGCCGTGCTCTTTTTCAAGGCCTCTGGCCCCAGGCATGACAGCATCGATTTTCAGGCAGTTGATATCTCCTGCATAGGTGCCGGTAAAGACTGCATCAACATAAGGGAGAAGAGCCGGACCGAAACGATAGTCAACCCATTTGGCAACAGTGGGCTCTCCTTCTAGCGGCCTTTTAAAGAGATCACGCAGGACACCGAATTTGTCTTTCCATGGAATAAGTGGCGCCTTGATTATTTTCAGCGGTGTCTGCTCGATGGTATTAAGTTTGTTGTTATAGAAAACATAACGGACAAAATCCATAAGCGGAGCAATCACCTTTTCCTGATCGAGTCCTGTCTCAGCAAGCAGGTCGCGGCTTTCCTGGCAGTTATCGAGAAAACCATGGGGGCCGATTTCAGCTATGTAGCTTCCCTCGTGATGCGATTCAATGCAGCCCCCGGCGCGCGATCCTTTTTCAAGGATGAGCAATTTTCGATCCGGATGCTTCAGATTGAGTTTATGGGCAACGGTGAGACCTGAAATGCCTGCTCCGATGATAATAGTATCAAGTTGTTGGTTCATTTGTATACCGATTGAAGTGTTGCAGTAATGATTGAATGGTCGATATGTATATCAACATAACCGCCTTTACTTACCATACCTGGATTGAAAATTGGAGTTTTTCCTATTTTATCAATTCCAGCGGCCTCATGGATATGGCCACAGAGACAGAGTTCGGGTTGATATTTTTCGATGATCTTGCGGATAGCAGCGCTTCCGACATGGGCTCCTGAACTGATTTTATCGACATTGGTATTGATGGGTGGCGTATGACTGACAAAAATTGTGGGAATATGATGATTGTGCAGCTGTTCAGCAAGTTCAAGCATTTCCTCTGCTTGGGAGAACCCCTGGTGCGCGATTTCTTCGAGTTCTTTTTCTGAAAATTCGGTAGGTGTTTTGAATGGTGTCGGATTTGATCCCCCGATACCTATCAGGCAGACGGTTCCTTCAAATATTCTGGCCTGGTTATGCATATTCATTTCGAGGCCTTCAAGATAGTCATTGATTTCAAAGTGATCGAGATTGCCCACCTGCGCAGCAATATGAGGGATGATCGTCAGGATTTGTTCGAGCACCGTTTTGGCATCTCCCCGTTTACCATAATTGGTCAGATCCCCATTGACGATGAGCAGGTCTGCCATGTCAATACCGTCTATCTTTACCAGATTGGCAGGAGTCATATGAATATCACCGCAACCTATTAAGCGCATGAGTAAACCTCATTATTAAGTGTGTTATCGGTTGAGTCGCTCTTTCTGGAGAGCTTGACAGCATTGAATCTGTGCTTAACATTTTCGCCGAAAATTTGGAAAAGATCAATGGCTGGCTTCGTGCCGGTAATTGCAATTGCTATACACGTAATGAGAGAAAGTAGAGGAGAAAGAATGACTGCCAAAACCACAAGCCATGAATTTCAGGCCGAAACGAAAAAATTGCTCGATATTGTAATCAACTCGCTTTACACCGAGAAAGATGTCTTTTTAAGGGAGCTTATCTCCAACGCGGCTGATGCTCTTGAAAAATTCAGACATGAAAGTTTAACAGCTGAGCAGGTTTTTGACGATCATTTAGAACTTGATATCAAGATCAAGCTTGATGAAGAAAAAAACACCCTGACTATCACCGATACCGGTATCGGTATGACCAGGGCAGAGCTCGAAGCCAATCTTGGAACCATTGCTCATTCCGGTTCCAACACTTTTCTGTCAGAACTTGCAGAAGCAGCCAAGAAAGATGTCAGCCTGATCGGCCAGTTTGGTGTCGGTTTTTATTCGGCATTCATGGCAGGTGATAAGGTTACGGTAAAAAGCCGCTCATGGGACGGAAGCGAAGGTTGCTGCTGGGAGTCAGAGGGAACAGGCACTTTTACCATTGCAGATGAGCCTGGCTTGCATCGCGGAACGACAATCGTTGTCCACCTGAAGGACGATGCAAAGGATTATGCAACGAAGTGGAAGGTTGAATCGATCATAAAACAGTACAGCGCCTTTGTTCCGTTTCCGATTAAACTGGAAGAAGAGGTTGTTAACACCGTACAGGCCCTGTGGACGCGCAGCAGGAGTGAGATCAGCGATGAAGAATATAACGAGTTTTATAAATTCATCGGTAATGCTGGTGATGAACCGATGTACAAGCTCCATTTTTCAGCTGATGCGCCGCTTGCCATCAATGCGCTGCTGTTTGTTCCGAAAGAGAATTTCGAGATCATGGGATTTGGCCGTGTTGATCCGGGGGTGAATCTCTACTGCCAGAGGATCCTCATTGATCAGCATTCAGAAAACATCCTTCCAGAGTGGCTTCGCTTTTTAAAAGGTGTGGTCGACAGTGAAGATCTGCCGCTTAATATCAGCAGGCAGGCTCTGCAGGATAATGCCCTGGTCAATAAAATCCGTAAAGTCATTACAAAACGTTTTCTGAAATTTCTTGATGAAGAATCGAAAAAAGATGAAGACGCCTATCTGCAGTTCTGGAAGACATTCGGCATCTATGTAAAAGAGGGGATCACCAGTGATTATGAGTTCAAGACCGAGCTTGGAAAACTTGTCCGTTTTGAATCATCCAAATCAGAAGCAGGCAAAGCGATCTCCTTAGCTGATTATGTGCTTCGCATGGGAACAGAGCAAAAGGAAATTTATTATATCAACGGGCCAAGTCGTGCTGCCATTGAATCAGGGCCTTATATTGAGATGTTCAGGAAAAATGACATCGAGATCCTCTATACCCTTGAACCGATTGATGACTTTGTCCTCAATCATCTTGGTGAATTTGACGGCAAGAAGCTTGTTTCTGCCGATCGATCCGATATTAAACTTCCAGAGAATACTGAGAACAAAGAAGAAGATTCAAAAGATTCGCTTGATGAAAAACTCAGCGGCGATCTGCTCGGCTGGATGAAGGCTGCTCTGGGAAGCAAGATAGCCGATGTCATAGAGTCCAAGCGTCTTGTTGATGCACCGGCGATGATCGTTAATCAGGATGGCTACATGACATCAACCATGGAGCGGGTGCTTTCTGCATCGCGTCATGAAGGAAATCTTTTCGGACAGGAAAGTTCAAAAAAGAATCTTGAAGTGAATATGAAAAACGCTCTTATTCAACAGCTTGCAAATCTCAAAGATGAAGATGAGGAATTTGCCAAAGAGGCATTAGCGCAGATTTACGATAATGCCATGCTCCAGGCGGGGCTGAATGTTGATCCTCTTGCCATGGTAGAGAGAAACTACCGTATTCTCAACAGGGCTGTCAGGAAATAATTTTCTGCAGAATGCCGAAATGTCACTGCCGGTCTGCTGTCGGCAGTGACTCTCCCCTCGTGCATCCATATTTCCGCTTTTGGACATTAGCATTGAAAAAAGCCTTATCTCGGGATATAGAGCTTAAGACAAAATAATCGTCCACACCAAAAGTTAAGGGAGTGACTAATGAAAATGGCTCGCTTATTTACCATCCCACTGTTGCTGTTCATGCTGCTCGGTGGAGGCTGTTACAACCAGCCTGTCCAGCACCTTGCCTCTGATGCGGCTCTGATCAAGATCGGCAAATCCACCAAGAATGATGTCCTGCTATTGCTGGGAGAGCCGAAAGCACAGCAGTTCATCGGCAACGGCGCTGAGGAATGGGTGTATTACGAAGAGGAGATGTCAATGATGCAGCGCACTCCGCTTGTCGGCTCTCTGTTTGACCCTAAAGGATATACGATGATCAGGATTGTCCTTGAAAATGACCTGGTTAAATCCTGTGACTACAGCGGATATGAATCGGGGGAAGCTGATTGGTCAGGTAATAACAGCTGGCAGAAAGAGAGTAAGTAGGGTGTCTGATCATTTTGAAACCATTCGTGAGAGGATGGTTAACGAACAGCTTCTTGTACGGGGTATCAGTGATTTGAAAGTGCTTGACGCTATGCAAACTGTGCCCAGGCATCTTTTTGTTGATGATGCCATGCGAAACCGTGCATATGGTGATCATCCGCTTCCTATTGCAGCGGGACAGACCATAAGCCAGCCGTTCATCGTTGCCTTTATGACCCAGCTGCTCTCACTTACCGGTTCTGAAAAAGTACTGGAGATCGGCACCGGGTCCGGGTACCAGGCCGCTATTCTCAGCCGTATTGTCGAACAGGTTTATACGGTAGAGCGAATCAACGGACTGCTGGCTGGAGCAAGAAAAATTTTTTCTGAACTGGGGTATTACAACATTCAGGCAAAGCTTGATGACGGTACCATGGGCTGGCCGGAAAACGGGCCGTATGATGCTATTATTGTCACAGCTGGGGGGCATAAAATTCCGCCTCCGCTCATTGAGCAGCTGGCGGATAATGGCAGGCTTATTATGCCGGTGGGTGATCAGCACCTGCAGGTATTGAAATTGTTAATAAAAACTGAAGGGACCGTTCAAATCACCGATCTTGATCCGGTTCGTTTCGTAGATCTTATCGGGGAACATGGCTGGCCAAACTGAAGCAGTTGAAAAAAAAACCGGGATACTGAAACGTATTTATGATGTCTGCATGGAGTGGATAGCAACGCCTTATGGAATGTGGGCATTGTTTGGTATTGCCTTTGTTGAGTCATCGTTCTTTCCCATCCCTCCAGATGTATTTCTCATTGCACTCTGTATCAGTGTGCCGACAAAATCGTTCAGGTATGCTGCTATTTGTACCGTTGGTTCCGTTTTGGGCGGGGCTTTCGGTTATCTTCTCGGGGTGCTGTTTATGGACTCTGTCGGTACAACGATCCTAAACTGGTATCATCTCACAGAAAAGTTCGAGACGGTTCAGAATCTTTACCGTCAATATGATGCATGGGCTGTAGGCGCTGCCGGATTTACTCCCCTGCCGTATAAACTTTTTACTATTACTGCGGGTGCAGCCAGGCTTGATTTTGTGACGTTCATGGTCGTGTCGCTTGCTGCGAGAGCGGGAAGGTTTTTCCTAGTCGCCGCATGCATCTGGAAATTCGGGGCCCCTGTGAAGAAGTATATCGATAAATACTTTAATCTTCTCTCTATCCTCTTCATGGTGCTGCTTGTCGGCGGCTTTGTTCTTATCAAGCTTGTTTTATAACAAAATGTGGGAGTTGTTTTTGATCGAAAAACTGCTCCCGTTTTTCTGAAGCATCTTTTATATCATAGAAAATCCATATCTTTTTCTTGTATTTGATTTCCAATATCAGTAAAATCTTAAATTTGATTGACATGTAATCACGTGCCGCATGTTTGATAAACGCCGTTGAATCGGTGAGTAAAACTGTCATGATGGAGGGAACAAGAAGTGAATGAGATTTTAAAGAAACGACGAACACTGCAGGAAACTATGAATTTCATGGCTGCGCTGTCGGCTGGTATCGAACCGATTCTCGGTCGTGGTGCAAACAGTATGACCATGTCCGCAGGACGGAATCTTGGGAGGAAGTTTTCTGAGAATGCCAATAAAACAGACGATTTATTAGAGGCGATTGCGGAGGTTCGTAAAGTCCTTCTTGCCAACAACTGCCTTTGGCTGTTTGAACCTTTCAAACCTGTTGGACAGGAAACCATGGTTACTACCAATGACAAGGGACAGAATCAGGTGCTGATTGTCTTCAGGGACTGCATGATCCGTCAGGCGCTGTTCAGGTTCGGTCACCCCCAGCAAGGGTCTTTATGCAACATGATGTACGGGTTCTTTGCGGGTGCTCTGGAAAACATCATGGGGAAGAAGACCACGCTCGAGATTAAACACGCCGGGGAAAATGCCTGTCTTAAACTGTTAACCGTTGAAGCCTGAAAGGTAGTCACATAAAGAGGAAGAACTATGAGTGGTGAAAAAGTACTCCTGAATACGGAATGGTTGTGTGACTGCGGAGGCTGTCATATAGCACTGGTTGATTTACATGAAAAGATTCTCAACGTCCTGGAGTCTGTTGAGATTCAGAAATGTCCGGTTTTAACTGATATCAAGGAATATCCGGAAGCTGAAATCGGCATTCTGACCGGGTCAATCAGAACTGAGCATGACCGGCATGCAGCCCTTGAGATGCGAAAAAAATGTAAAACTATTATCGCTTTTGGAACGTGTGCGGTCTATGGCGGACTGCATGGCGCAGGGCTTGCCCATAGTCGTGAAGAACTTGTCGATTGTGTCTATAAAAATTCAAAAACCACCAAAACCGACTTTGTACCAAGTGAGCGGATTGATGCCCTGTCTCACGAGGTAACACCGATTGATGAGGTGATTGATGTCGATCTTTATTTGCCGGGTTGTCCGCCGCACGCCCATTTTATCTTTGAAAGTCTCACTACTCTGATTGAGAAGAAAAAGCCTGAAACCAATCAGGAGACTGTGTGCGGACGTTGTCGCCGGGTAATGAAAAAGACAGATGTTACCGAGATTAAGGATCCGCTGGAAGGGGTGCCTGATGAGCATACCTGTTTTTTAAGCCAGGGGTATATATGTCTTGGTTCTGCAACCCTTGACCGCTGTTTAGCACCATGTCCAAATCATGGTGTGGCGTGTTCAGGCTGTGCCGGACCGTCCATGCAGATTCTGACTGAACCGACTCGTGATATCAGAACCGAGGTCGCTGACAGAATGTCAAGACTGACTAATATCCCGGCAGAGAAGGTAAAACAGCGCATAGAGTCGTCGGCAAAGACACACTACGCGTATGCGATGGCAACAAAAATGGTTGGTAATAAACCGACCTTTTTAATCCAGAAATGGATTGCTGATGTGGAGGCACAATAATGGGACAGACAATTAAAATTGATCCGGTTACCCGGGTTGAAGGCCATGCCAAGATTGAACTTGAGTGTGACGATAGTGGTAAAATAGAAGAAGCGTTGTTCTGTGTAAACGAGCTGCGCGGTTTTGAACGTATTCTCGTCGGTATGGAAGCATCAACGCTGCCGCAGATTACCGCGAGAATCTGTGGTGTTTGCCCCACTGCACATCATCTGGTTGCCGCAAAAGCCCTTGATAATGCAGCAGGTGTTGAGCCGCCGCCAGCCGGAAAGCTTCTGCGTGAATTTATGTACATGGGACACGTCATTCACTCCCATTCTCTTTCTCTTTTCATTCTGGCAGGTCCAGATCTGGTTTTCGGTCTTGATGGTGCAGTTGCTACCCAGAACATTGTCGGTATGGTTGATAAAGATCCGGACTTTGCTCAGAAAGGATTGCGTTTGAGAAGCCTTGGTCAGAAGATCAATGAGACCATCGGTGGCCGCGGAATTCATCCTGTAACAGCTGTTGCCGGTGGAATTTCATTTAAGCTCAACCCCGCCCAGTTTGACAAACTCAAAGAACTCACTGCTGAAGCAGTCACCCTTTCGACAGAACTTGCTGCAAAGACGAAAGCACTGCTGTTTAAACTTTTTGATGAAAACCCGATTCTTCTCGAAAAGCTTAATCTGCCGACCTGGTATATGGGAACGGTCAACGGCGGCAAATTGAATCTCTATGACGGCGATATCCGCGTGATTGACGAGGCTGGCAATCAGAAGATTGAATTTGGGGCACCTGATTATACCAGGTATATTGTTGAGCGTGCAGTAAAGAACTCATATGCCAAGGAAGTTTACTTTGATTTTGAGGGCGCTGAGCACATGTACAGGGTCAGTACTCTTGCCAGAATGAATGTTGTTGACGGCATTGATACCCCGCTTGCTCAGGCTGAGTTAGAAGAGTTCAGAAAGAACTTCGGACGTCCATGTCACAATGCCATTACTCAGATGTACGCGAAACTCATCGAGCTTGTCTATGCCTGTGAGAGGGCTAATGAGATCATGAACAACCCGGCCTTAGCCGGAGAAACCAGGGTCCCTGCCAAGTTTAAAGGTGGCCGTGGTGTTGCATCTATCGAAGCACCTCGCGGAACCCTTATTCACGATTATGAGATCGATGAAAAAGGTATTGTTCGTGCTGCCAATATGATCATCGCTACCCAGCAGAACGTTGCTGCCATCAATGAAAATCTCAAAGAGGGTGCCAATAATATGTTGAAAGATGGTGACGACGCGATGCTTAACGGGCTTGAATTTATCGTTCGTTGCTATGACCCTTGTCTGGCATGCTCAACCCATGCCATAGGTCAGATGAAACTCGATGTCGAGTACACCAGAAACAGAAAATGCATCCGCAAGGTCAGAAGGGGGTAAGCGATGTTAGAAATGATCATTAACGATAAAGCGTGTCGGGGATGCAAGCTCTGTCTCGATGTTTGTCCGACCGACTGTTTTGTCTACAACGAAGAGACCAATAAGGCCATTGTTGATAAAGTTGAGAATTGTATTGGATGTCTGAGCTGTGCCTATATCTGTCCAAGCGGAGCTATCGTTCATAAGAACCACCACGTCGTTGGTAACTTTTACCGCAACATCTATTTCAGTAAACGTATGGAGAAATTCTTATGATTGATACAAAAGAACTTACCCTCACCGTTGAGGATCATGAAAAGGCCTTTATCGAGGTCTGCTTTCTGCTCGATATGTTTGTTGATACCATTGAGCAGTTTGTCGGCAAATCGACACCGTCTCTGGCCGTTGCGGCAGGAAGAAAGACTGCTGCGAACCTGCCTATTCACCTGACCGATCCTACTCCTGAAAACTCTCTTAGTGAGTTGATAAGGGTGTTGAAAATTCAGCAGCTTGAGATTGAGGGAGAAATGCATAACGGGGCTGCGCATATCGATATAACCCACTGTCCGATCAGGGATGTCTGCATTAACCGTAAAATGGATCTTGATGGCTCGGCCTGTCAGATGTTCCATTATTATGTGGCAGGAATCATGGCTGAGTTGACCGGAAGACCTGCCAGACCTACAACTCTGGCAGTAGGTGAGAGCTGCAGTTTTAAACTGGCTTTCGCTGGCGGAGCAAAATAGATTCATGCGTTCGACTCTTATTGTCTGCATCGGTAACGATCTCGTTGCCGATGATGCAGTCGGTCATGCAATTCACAAGGTATTGACCGACTCCAGTCTCCCTGAAGGTGCTATTCTCAAGTTTTTAGGTCTTGGTGGTATGGATCTGCTTGAGGCTATCAACGGTGAAGACCTGCTGATAGTTGTTGATGCTGTCCAGCTTGGCGGTGATGTCGGAACTGTCCATATTCTCTCCTGGGAGCAGCTTCCCTCCATGGAGCCAAGACCTGTCAGCGGTCACGGTATTGGCGTAAAAGAAGCGATTGAAGTTGCCAAGAGAATCTACCCGGAACGTGTGCCCGGAGATATCAGATTGGTTGGTGTTGAAGGGATCTGTTTCAATAAGGTCGGCCATCCGCTTACTCCTGAAGTTCAACGGGCGGTGCCAGAGGCTGTTGATGTTATTCTCCGTCTAGCGGCAGGTGAAACCGTTTCCTAAGCCTTGTCTCTGATAAATACAATCTCATTTCTTTTTGAATGTTCAGCCGAGTAGCTGTAGCCGTCTTCAACAAAGTCGAGAAGCTGTTCTGATCTTGTCAGCTTGTTTCGTATAATAAAGTCGACCATTTTTCCTCGGGCCTGTTTGGCATAGATAGCAACCGTTTTCAGACCCTTTTCAGTCCTTTCTTTAAAAGCAGGCACAATTATTTCACTTTTCAGCTGCTTCTGATCGAGCACTTTGAAATATTCATTGGACGCAAGGTTGATGATTTCCATCCCTTCGCTTAAACTGTTTAGGCATTCGGTCGTCTCCTGGCGCCAGTAATCATAGAGGGTGCCTTCCTCTATGGTGAATTTCAACCCCATTTCTAGCCGGTACGGCATCATCAGATCCAGTGGGCGGATAAGGCCGTAAAGTCCTGAGAGTATTGCCAGATGGTCTTGGCAGAAGAAGAGCTCTTCTTCTGTGTATTCATTGGCGCGTATTGAGCCATAGACATCACCCTGAAAAACAAAGATTGCCTGTCCTGCCGTCTCCAGGGTAAACGGAAACCGCAGATCACGAAACCGTTGATGGTTTTCAACAGCAAGTTTCTCACTCATTTGCATCAGCTCGGCAAGTTCTTCAATGGAGTAAAGCTTCAGTTTGTCGACAAGATTTTGGGCTTTTTGCTGGAATGTTGGCAGGCTGTAGGTCGAAAAGCTTCTTGTTTCGGTCGATTGTGTCTTTGATGGTGATATAATAGTAAACATATGTTCTTATCGGGGAGTAGATTTTAGCAAACTTTAAGTTTTCAATAAAATAGCGCAAGGCTTAGTAAAAAGCAAAGAAGGTGAATGCATGACAGAAATGACGGTTGACGAATTTATTGCAGGGTGGCAAGAGAGTTCCCTGGAAGCAAAACAGTATTTTCTCTCTTTACAAGAGACT
>QKIH01000076.1 GCA_003249645.1 Desulfobulbaceae bacterium
AAATAATGAAGAGGTTATCGTCGGCGGAATAACCTGGAGCAGCGGGTCAGCGCCGAGAACCTCCGGGGCAAGGATGCTGGTTCGGCAGAACGGACAGTTGACAGGCAGTGTGGGCGGTGGTGCACTTGAGGGTCAATGTCAGAAAAAAGCGGCCGCGATGCTTGCAGAAGGCGGAGACTTTGATGAACTCGCTTTCAACCTCAATGCGCAGTCTGCAGCTGACGCTGGAATGGTTTGCGGCGGGAACGTGACAGTTCTGCTTGTCCGGCTTACGCCATTGCATCTGGAGATGTTTGCTCAGTTGCGGCAGGCATATGAAAAGGGCGAACAGACCGTATTAATCACCATTTTACCCGCCATGGATCAGCCGCCTGCTGTTACCTTCTGCTCCGACACTTTTTCCGGCGGTCTTCCGGCTGCTCTTGTCGACGAGTTGATGCGTAAACCCCGCCGTCTTCCCTTTTCTGTTGAATATGACGGTCTTGAATATTTTGCTGAACCGCTTCTTCATCCAGGTACAGTTCATCTCATTGGAGCGGGTCATGTGGCGCAGGCCACTGCAGTATGTGCAGCTTTTGCCGGATTTGAAATAGTGGTTAAAGATGACCGGGAAGAGTTCGCCAACAGCAGGCGTTACCCGCAGGCTAAAGAGATACAGGTTCTTTCATCGTTTGCTAATTGCCTAGGCAGGTTAGGGCCCGATGACTATGTGGTTATTGTTACCCGCGGCCACATGCACGACCGCGAGGTCCTGGCTGAGGCGCTGAAAACTGATGCCGGCTATATCGGTATGATCGGCAGCAGCCGCAAACGTGACGGTTTGTATCGTTCGTTAATTGAGCAAGGGTACAATGAAGAAGATCTGAAGAGAGTACATTGCCCGATAGGTCTGAGTATTGGGGCCGATACCCCTGAAGAGATCGCTGTTTCCATCGTTGCTGAACTGATCAGCCACCGTGCGGGCAGGATTTGAAAGATGAAAATCGGTGCCCTGATTCTGGCGGCAGGTTATTCCTCGCGAATGGGAGAGTTCAAGCCGCTTATGACCATTGGTTCCAGAACCCTGCTGGCGCATTGTGTTGACCGTTTCAAAGGGGCTGGAATCAAAGATATTTTCCTGGTTACAGGACATCGGGCAGATGATCTCAACGATGAGGCGCAATCACTTGGAGTTCATCCTGTACATAATAAAAAGCATGATCAGGGTATGTTCTCATCGGTGGTAAAGGGTGTAAAAAAGATGGGCCGGTATAACGGCTTCTTTTTGCTGCCGGTTGATATTCCGCTTTTTCATACAGCAACTCTTGCCACTCTAATCAACGCGTTTGACGGCAAAAGCGCTCTTATCCCTGTTTATCAGGGTGAACAGGGGCATCCTCCGCTGATACCCGGTAAATTCATCAAGGAAATAATCGCTCACGACGGCAAGAACGGTTTGCGGGGTGCCCTGAAGCGTCTTCCCGTGCGCGAAATAAAAGTCTGGGATCGCGGTATTCTTCTTGATGCTGATACTCCGGATGGTTTCGATGAGTTAGTGAACCGATTTGCCGTTCTGTCATCTTCCGACATGGAAAAAGCAGAAGCCGAACAGCTGGCAGGGCAGAAGATGCCGCAGAATCTGCTTGAGCACTGTAAAGCGGTTGCAGCAGTGGCAATGGCGTTTGCCCAAAAGCTTAACGCCGAAGGAGCCATGCTCAATGAAGAGCTGATTTATATTGGTGCTCTGCTGCACGATATCGCCAAAGGGGTTATAAATCATGAGCAGGCTGGAAAGCAGATGATGCAGGATCTTGGCTTTGAAAAACTGGCAGAAATAGTAGGATGCCATCGCAGTACCCCTGTGCCTCAAAATGAAAAACTGACGGAAAAAGAGCTGGTTTGCCTTGCAGACAAGTTTATTAAAGGAACGGCAAAGCTTTCTTTACAATGTCGTTTTGAAGAAAAACTGAAACGATATGAAGATGATAAGGAGGCGCTTGCGTCAATCAGGCAGCGTTACGAAGAGTCAACAGGTCTCTATAATCTTGTTGAACAGCAGCTGGGCAGTTCACCCGTTGAATTGGTGGATAAGGTGAAAATAGCATGAACAACGGGGTTCTCTATCTTATTCGTCATGGTGAGATAGCCGCCGGAAGGCCTGGGAAATTTATCGGAACCACCAATCTGCCGCTAACAGATCTCGGCAGATCTCAGATGGAGCAGGCCGGATCATTTCTGACTGGGCAGCAAATCACGAAGCTTGTTTGCAGTCCGCTCAAACGATGCCTCGAGTCAGCTGAAATAATCAACCGTCATCTGGGCCTGTCTGTAACCGTTGAAGATAAGTTTAAAGAGATAGATCTCGGCGGCTGGGAGGGCTTGACCGTAGAGCAGGTACGTCAGAAATTTCCCGGTCAATATGAAGCAAGAGGAGAGGATCTTGCCAATTTCAGGCCTCAGAACGGGGAAAGTTTTAACGACCTCTCGAATCGGGTCTGGCCTGCATTTTCCCATCTTGACGTAATAGGAGAAAAACGGATTGCCGTTATTGCACACAGTGGTGTTAATCGCGTCATTATCTGCAAGCTGCTCAGGATACCGCTCTCCAACCTGTTCCGTTTTGAGCAGTCATACGGCTTCTGTAATGTCATTGTCTATAAAAAAACGGGATTTCAGCTTAGGGCCCTGAACATCAAATGCAATTGAAGACAGTGTGACATTCAGGGAAAACAAGGGCAGCAAAGCAAAAAACGATGCATTTTCTATTTCTTTATTTTCAGACGGTTATCCCCGGGATTGTAATGACCATGGTGCCCAGCAGACTTGCATCCTTGCGAATGTTTGCACTCGTTCTCTTTGTGGCCGTGTTCATGGGCTGATTGAATTATTTTTTCAAGCAAGGCAGCTAATTGCGCTTTTTCTTCATCCTGCAGTGTGGCAAAAAACTCTTCTCTTGCCGGTTGATCTTTCATAATCTTCTCAGGGAAAGGGTTTTCAGACCCTTCCTTTACTGCAATGATATAACCTCGCTTGTCGTTATCATCTCGGGTTCGATCAATGAGATCGCGCAGCTCAAGTTTGCGGATGATTTCACTCAAGGATGATGATCGTACATCAAGCATTTTCATGAGATCTCGCTGGCTGATAGGACCCTTTTCACGGATAATGGAAAAAATATGTGCCTGAGCATGATGCGCATGGGAATGCCTGTGGTAGGAGCGAGCCATCATTTTGGCAATTCGGTGAAACAGCACACCCAGTTCATTATTGTCATACGCCTGTTTTGTTTTGTTTTTCATGGCCAGCTCCAAATGATGCCGAGTGAGGTTTTGTTCCAATTCTATGTTGTCCTTCAAGGAGACAGGTGCTGCTTTCTGTCGAATATTTATAGTTAAATCATAATAATTTGTTTTTATCCGGGCGTCCAGCTTCCCGATAACAGGATGCGTTCCGGGAAAGCCGGAGATGGTCTATACTATGCAAGAGTGTCTTTATTAGTCTCCTGCAAGGCTAGAATTTTCCAATCCAGTTAACGAATGCTTCAGTAAAAGAATCGAGAAAGCCCTTAGTTGCCTCATTTACGATGGTCTGTTCCGCATTCAGCGAGGCGGTAATGTTGCCAACATAGGCCTCTGGCTGCTGCATGGTGTAGACATTGAGAAAGGTTAGCACTTGTCTCAGGTGATGATTTGCACCAAATCCTCCGATTGCGCCGGGACTGACACTTATAATCGCTCCGGGTTTTCCGCCCCAGATATTTTGACCATATGGACGTGAGCCAACATCAAGAGCGTTTTTTAATCCGCCTGGAATTGACCTGTTATATTCAGGGGTGACAAAGAGTAGCGCGTCTACCTCTTTTACAGACTTTCTCAACTCGACCCATGACTGCGGCGGGTTTTGTTCAAGGTCTTCACTGTAGAGAGCGACCTGGCCAAAATCGATAAATACGGTTTTATATCCTTCAGGAATTCGGGATTGGAGATATTCCGCAACAGATCGGTTATATGAACCTTTTCGCAAGCTTCCTACAACTATTCCTATGGTTTTCATGTTTGCCTCATTCAATTATATTTGTATGTTAATCTCTTCAGCTGCCAAGCATGATACCGCCGTCAACTGCAATGTGCTGTCCGGTGACAAAACCGTTTTTCATCAGGAAGATGTAAGTCATTGCCAATTCTTCAATCTGAGCAAGCCGTTTAAGCGGAATTTTCTGTTTGAAATGGCTTTGAATGTGTTCCACCTGAATAGTCGGTACGTCGCGCCAGAAGGGGGTTAATGTCCAGGTCGGAGATACGGCATTCACTCTTGCCTTCGGGGCAAGTTCAACAGCGAGTCCTTCGACAAGCGCGTTAATACCGAGATTGCCGACATAACTGCCGCTGGCATCCTGGGCTCGTCCACCGGTTCCTGAAGTAAACACAAGACTGCCCTGATCATTGAGCTTTTCTGCAGCCAGCTGACCGATGCGGACGTTGGTAAAAAATTTCGATTCAAGCACACGTCGTATTTCACTGAGATCAGATCCGAGAAAGCCTCCTCCCATAACATCGCCAACCATTGATACCAGATGATCGAATGGTTTCAGTTGACGGAAAAGAATTTCCAACTGCTGATGATCGTGGGCATCGCATTGAAATGTTTCAGCTTTTGCACCAACAGCTTTGAGCGTCTTTTTTGCTGATTCCAGACGATTTTCATTTCTGCCGACTATTGTCAGGTTGGCTCCCTCGGCGGCGGCAAGTTCCGCCACCTGGCCGCCTATGCCTGAGCTGCCGCCGATTATAACGATTGATTTGTTGTTGAGTGTGTTCATAACATGACCCCATCAGTCATATATTCTTTTGGTTTTAAATAGGTTTATTCTTGCCGGACCCTCTTGATTTTACCCGGGAAAAGATTTGTTTATGCCGGTTCAAGACCAATTGTATTTCCTGACTTTTGCCAGGAGCCTTTACCGTTTTTGTATTTCTTATGAAAATGCTTGCAGCATCTCTCACACTTTTCAGCATGATTGCCGCAATGGTGACAACCTTCTTTCCTCTCCTCGGTGTCACCCGTCTGGTGATGAGCATGTCTTACGCTGTTCCTATACGGCTTATCTGTTCTAATCTGATCCGCAGAACCTTTGTGCGCCTTCATTTTGTCTTCTCTATGATAGTTCAGCCCCTTGTGTTCGAGTTTCTTCAATATTCTGAAAAGCTTCGATGGCTGCACATCAAGCTGGAATACGAGATCGTTAAAATTAACCTGTTCTTTTCTTGTAAGAATTTTTACGATCCGTTTTTTCAAAAGATGGCTTTTTTCTCTTTTATGACCTTCTCTCTCATGATTGTTGCCATGATGTTGATGGGTTATGTGCTGATGCTGTTGTTCTTCGAGTTTTTCTTTTTGTTTCATATTCTGTTCCTTAATAGGTAATAGTTAAAATATTAGAGGTACCTCCTCTTTTATGCAACAATAGTTCTCGGAAATTTCATGTCAATATGCGAAGGTGCCTTTTTAATAAAATAGAGCAGTTTTCTAGAGAATTGACAGAATTATCTCTATAACAGTATGAAAATATATTGGAAATTTGCGGAGTTGCCGAGCGGCTCTCTGCAAAAAAAAAGAAGGTGTCTGGGCTGAGTGGATAAAAAAAGACTAAAAAACTATTTTATGCGTGTGCATGATTCCGAAACCGATAAACGAAATTAATCCCAATACTGCCATGGAGCAAACTCCGGCAAAGAGATATGTTCTGTCGATTTTTTCATGGATCAGTACAAGGAGCATGCCAAGCATCGGGAAGATGGAAAAGAGATAGCGGCCCTGAGGTTGAAAATCAATAACCCAAGAGTGGTAAAGGGACAGGCCAAAAATCAGGGATGAAAACAACAGCAGTGAAAATGTTTGAGCGAACCATTCCCCATTCCAGTTTAAACAAATAATGATGAAAATATAGAGAGCAAGAATAGAGCCGATTGCCTTTATCAGATCATAGTGCAGGGTTGAACTTTTGGTAGAAAGGTAACCATAGACACCGAATGATGATTGAAAGGTGTCTTCTAGCCAGTGATATTGGCCCATGAGGCCTTTCAGTGAGACACCTCGTTTTTTGAGAGAAAGAGAAAAATTCTGCTTTTCAATCGGAGTACTTGGCTTAAAACGCTCTCTTGCATGTACCTCCACCATTTCAGCTATTTTCTGGGATCTATTGAAGCTGTTGACGTAATGATGTGTACCGATAACGCCAATAACCGCTGTCCCGGAAAGCAGAAGTATTGTGAAAAATCTGACAACCATCTGCCGATTGAGCCCGAAGGTATCTTTATTGTAAAAATAGCGGAAGATGAGAAAACAGAAGCCGAAAGCAATAAAGGGATAATAATTCAGCTTCGAGAGCCAGAACAGTGACAGCAGCATGGTCGGATAGAGCATGAAGAAATAGTTGCTGGCGACCATGGGTCTTCTGAGCGAACGATAAAAAATGCTGTCAGGCTTGATTAGTTCAAAGGCAATGAGAAAGCAGATAAAGACGGCAAATGAGTCGGAATTGCTATAGCTGAAAATATACCAGACTTGAGGGGATATCAGCAGTGGCAGAGCAAGGATTCTGGCGTGGATGCTGTTGATGGTCATAATCAGGATGGTTATCAGCAGCAGTATGTTAACCATTCGTGCTGATAACAGCGGATTAGGAAAATCATAAACAAGTGATATCAACCGTTCAATCTTACCGGCGATAAGGTAATAGATTTCATAGTCATTCAATCTTGAAAAACCATAATTACTAAAGGTGTGTTTTATTTCCGGACTATCAGCAGCAGGGGGCAACCAGTGATCCTGATAGTACGCTGAAGCCGAAACATGTACATATTCATCCGGATGGGCATTGTGCGTTGTCAGAATAGACATCGTTAGTGCCGCTATGGTAATTGCAGCAAGAAAGATAGGAACAAAATTATAATATTCTGCAGCTTTTAAGGTTGCTCGAATTAGCAGGAAGGAACCTGCGAAAACCGCTAAAAGCTGTAAAACTGTTCCAAACCAGTTTGTTGCGCATTGATATATTTGAGGATGATATTCAAAAAAAGGATCGTTTCCGGAGGCTGTAAACTGGAGTTTATCATCAGATATTTTAAGATCTTGTATCTGATTGTTAGGGAGCAACTTGCTAAAATCCTCGGGTGTCCGCAAGACAATAGTCTGAAATCCCTGCTGCTTTAGCTTGATGTATCGGATGGTTACAGGACCTGTTGAAGTCCTTGGGTCTATCCGCAAGGAATGGATTTGATCAAGATTATCGAGAATAAGACTGTAGCAATGTTTTTTGGGATGGACAAAAATTGTGGCCATTCTGTTTTCAGAAAAGCCCTCCTTGGTGTCTGCCCAGAAAATTTGCAGATAACTGGGTGACGACACCTCCATTTTCAGTTCTATTTTACTTCTATCAATAATAAAATGGTAAAATAGAGCACAACACAACAAAGAGATAACAAAAATCTGAATATGCTTGAGGCTGGTTTTATCCATTATTGTTTCACAAAATCGTTGTTTGAGTAAAAGAAACCTTGAGCACAAAGGAAATAGAGTTAATGCAAGTATCTGTATGACTAGAAACCTACATTGATTATGCAAAATTTGCTACTTCGAAAAGAGGTATGACACAATCTAACAGTTAACTTTTGCAGCTTTTGTATTTCTGAAAACAGATGAAGTGTTATGATAGAGGTTGTGATTAATTGAGAAATTTATGCTTTGCCGGTGGTGAAGAAGCGAGGTCGACTGAAGAAGATTAGACGTTTTTTTGTTTTAAAAGAGTTGGTTGCGATTCTTTTATTGTTCAACTGCATACAATGTAACCAGCTGAAACTTTAACAGGGGCAAACATCATGATCCGTACAATAAAACAGGTCTTTTCAGGGCAGAAAGTGTTGGAAGGTGCAGGTGTAAAACTTCGACGCATATTTGGATTTGCAAATCCGGAGATGTTTGATCCTTTTCTTCTTTTTGATGACTTCAGCTCAACTAAGAGGGAAGACTTTATAAAAGGCTTTCCCTGGCATCCTCACAGGGGAATCGAGACGATCACCTATGTGCTGAAAGGTGATGTTGAGCATGGTGACAGCCTGGGTAATAAAGGTGTGATTTCGTCTGGCGAGGTCCAGTGGATGACAGCCGGCAGCGGTATAATCCATCAGGAAATGCCCATCGGAGATACCGCCGGGACATTGACCGGGTTTCAGTTATGGGCGAATCTGCCGGCATCGCATAAAATGATGATTCCCCGGTATCGCAGCATTACTCCAACTGATATTCCGGTGGTAAAACGTGAAGACCGGACGGTTATCAGAGTTGTCGCCGGAAGCATTGACGGTGTTGATGGTCCTGTCGATGATGTGATTATTGACCCGGAATATATGGATATTACAGTTGAAGCCAGGGTTGAGTTTACCCATGCAACGCATAAAGGGTATACGGTTTTTATTTACTGTATCGATGGTGCGGCTGAAATCGGTGAAACCTCGATTGAGGCTGGCCAGCTGGTGCTGTTTAACGACGGCGATATTATGTCATTGATATCCGGCAGTAATGGAGTTCGTTTCCTTTTCTGCTCAGGGAAACCTCTTCATGAGTCCATAGCCTGGCGTGGACCTATTGTGATGAATACCGATGAAGAACTCGATCTTGCCTTCAGCGAGCTGCATCAGGATACCTTTATCAAACATAAAATTTAATATCAGACACCCCGGGTCTTGCAGAATCTTTAGGGCGAAAGTCCGCTTTCCGCGGTGGTTGAGGATAATGAAAGGGCCGGGAATCAGGAAGAGATTTTCCCGGCTCTTTGGAAGATATTTCCCTTAAAATCATATTTTAAATTTGTTCACTATCTCTTCCAGACCAAGGGCCATTGTTTCAAGTTGATGAATATTATCATGCAGTTTATGGCTGCTATTGGAGATTGTCTGGGCCGCCTTGTTGACCTCCGAAAGATCTCTGTCGATGTCTGCTGACATCTGGCTGCTCTGAACAACTTTTGAGTTTATTTCATTGATTACCTGGGCGGCTTTGCCGATATTGGTTGATATTTCACTGGTAGCTATAGATTGTTCTGACACCGACTCCGACACCATCAGGTTGATTTGGTTTATTTCGGTAATCACTCCTGCCATGCTGCTTATTTCATCAAGTGTGGAGTTGACTGCAAGCTGCACATTGGTGATCTGTTGCTTTATTTCTTTTGTTGCGGAGGCGGTCTGGAAAGAGAGGTCCTTAATTTCCTGGGCAACGATTGCGAAACCTTTTCCTGCTTCGCCGGCCCGTGCCGCTTCAATGGTTGCATTGAGAGCAAGCAGGTTGGTCTGGTCAGATATTTCTGCAATTGTTTCAGTTACTTTTCCAATATCATCTGCGACTATTTTAAGCTTTTCCACCTGGCGAGATGCACGTTCTGACTGTTTTTCCCCTTCTTCTGATACGCGTTTGGCGGTGTTGCTGTTGTTGGAAATTTCGGCAAGTGTCGCATTCATCTCTTCTGTTGCAGAAGCCATAATGGAAATGTTGGCTGAAGTTTCCTCCATGGCCGTTGCAATTGCCGTCATATTTTCACTCATGACGGTACTGGAAGTTGAGACATTGCCGGTTTTCTGAGAAGTAACACTCGATGTCTCGGACATTGACTGGGAAATGTCGGCAAGATTGATAGATGCACTGTTTAACAGATTGGTATCGCCGGAGACCTGTCGTATCAATTTCTGCAAATTGCCAATAAACTGGTTGAAGTTATTGACCAGTTCACCGATTTCGTCATTATTTTTAGAAAAAAGGCGCTTGGTGAGATCGGCCTCGCCTTGAGCAATCTCTTTCAGACTGTCGGATACCGATGATATCGGTTTTGAAATAGTGTTGCGGACGAGCAGGAAGTAACTCAGGCTGGCGATAAGTAGGCCCATGGTTGCAATTAACGATGCCTTTATCAGGTCCTGTCGAAGCTTTTTGTCTGCCGGACCAAGCGACTGCACAATTTCAAAGGCACCATGGATCTCATTTACATTCCAGTTCTCCATATCTTTGCCGGTCGGGTCTTTTCCGTCATTGGTGTTCCAAACATCTTGGGATGTGGCGGGATCGCCATGACACATGAGACAGGGCGTCGTGAGCCTGATCGGCAGAAAGTAACGGACTGCATTGAGTTCTTTATCTATGACATAATATTCAGAAAGATTTTCATCCTTGATCTTTTTCAGGGCCGGACCTTCAATCTGGTATTTGAGTCCGTAGTCAGGTTCATTGGATGGATTACGAGGTTCGAATTTGGGGACGCGGAAGGTGTAATCGCCTTCTTTTGCCTTATTCATAGCAGTTTTCCAGGCCGTAATAACGGGAACCGTATCAAATAGCTTCTCCATTTCATTATTCTTGACATACTGACGAACGATTTTGATATCAAATACCTTATTGGCCCATTTTTTATCCATTTCAGCTCTCACTGATTCCGCAGAAAGGGCAATGGATCTGGCTTTTCCAACAAATGATTCGACAGTATTTATTTTGTACAGATAGCCAAAGTAGGACATAAGTCCCAGACCTAGAAAAATAACGATAAAGGTCCCAACGATGAGAAATTTTGCGGTAAGAGAAATGTTTTTCAGCGTATTCATCACCACCCTCCAGATTCTCTAATGACTATTTTTGTTGAATTTTTTACGGTGTCTGTTTTACCAGCCGTCAACATTGAATCACCTGATCAATAGGTCGTGCGAGATATACTGATACAGTGTATCACAGTAATATGCCGCTCTTCAAATATCTGAAGTAAGGTTTTTATTTATTGTTTTGCGGTAAGATAAAGTTGTTAGGAAAATGTCGTGAAATGATTCAATAAATGGATATGATTTTTTTTAAAAAAAAGTTCACACTATAAATGCCGGCAGGAAGAAGAATGATAAGAACGCTGGAGAAGACTTGTCTCTTCATGTGTACTGCCTCGTATGAGATACGTTTAACCCCATTGAGAAGACAAAGTGAAAATGTGTAATATAGGCACCATGAAAGTTAGAATAAAAGGCTATGGGGGGATTCCACGTCAAGCGGAGAGGTGCTTGCCAGCTGAAGGGATTTTATCAGGCATCCAGTGTTGAAGAAGCCCCGCCGGTTCAGAAAAGAACCGGCGGGGAAAACAGCCTACAACCTTAATGAATTAGGATGGTGCCCTTCATCTTCTGGCTGGACCGTGTGACAAACCATGCAATCATTGCCGATCGGGCGATCGTTACCCTGATACTGCAGGGGTTGAATGGAGTCACGCTTGCTGCCATATTTGTTGTTGGTGGCAGGATACACTGCATGAGTACTACTGTGGCAGGCTTCACACATCAGTGCGCCCATCTCATCATGACGCAGACGGAAAAGATTCTCGGCCCCATCGGTCCAGGTGTTGTAGGCATCGTCTGTATCAGCCATTTCATAATCGACATGACAGTTGAGGCAATCGGGTTCATTAAGCCAGGGTGTTCTGCCGTTTATGTCGGCAACCGAGTCAATATTTCTTGTTTTGAGGTTTTTCATTAATCTGTCGGCACCTTTTTTTCCTGCTGCTTTCTCTTTCTTCAAGAGACTGAGCGCATGGTCTTCCATGGTGCCGTGGCAGTTAGTGCAATCCAGAAATTCAGAATGATGACTTCTGAAACATTGTGTTGTCCCGCCTGGCCGTGATGGATGACAGGTTACACAGGCTCTCATTCCTTTACGGTCTGTGAGAAAATTTGCATGCCAGCCGTGCATGGCTGCGGAGAAGTTGAGCAGATCGGCATGCCCCTTGGTGCCGAGAACGGGATCGGCATGACAGGCCTGGCAGAGCATCGGTTCACCGGCTTTGGCCTTATCAGCGAGATCTGTGCCTGTGTTTTTATCGTGCATGCGCAAAACGTCAAGACTGGTTTCATCGCTGATGCCGGTAATCCCTTGCACGCGCCAATCTCCGCCGTGGCAGTTTCTGCAGCCCATCTCGGTTGAGGTCGGCACTACGGTTTTAGTGGATGCCAGTACCTCTCCGCTTTCTGTATTGCGAGCGGTAATGGTAAATACCGGATACGGGTTGAAACTGCCATCATTTTTGTATGGTACAACCGGGACATATTTTGCGGCAAAGGCGTTGTGGTCTTCTTCAAGTTTCATCTTGCCGTTTACTTTTAGGCCGCTAAGGCCGACGCCGGGTTCAAGCTTTACACCAAGCAGTTTATCCGCAAATTCCCAGAATCGAACCTGTTTCTGGGGTGTTTCAAAACCTTCAGGGGCAGTATATTCCAGCTCCACACCTTCGGTGATGATTTCAGGAGAATCACCCCGTAAGATCAGCTGGGCATATATATCATTTGCAGGCGGCAGTATTAACCAGAATGGATCACTGTCTGAAATACAGTGCATGCCAAGGTTGTTCCAGGCGAGCAGTACATATTGATCTTTGTCCTTGTCAAACGGCGGAATCGTAAGACCCTGCTCCGTCGATGGAACATCTTTTTCGGCAATATGCTCACTATCGACCCCGTTTAAGTTATAAACGATATAGCTGGCGAGGGCTTTTCGTTCCAAAACATTGCCGGCAAACGGAGGCATATACATATTGAGTTTGCCAAGACCGTTCAGTTTGGCATCCATGCCGAAAACAGACTGGTATTTTGCAGTACGCGGGAGAATATTGTTCAGCGGGCCGTTGACAGAGTGGCAGGCACTGCACTGAAAGTTGAACAACTCATGTCCCGCTTCGATCATATTCTGGTCGGTGATTTTCTTGATGCTGCTCCATCTGGCGCTTTTGAGATAGCCCTCTTTATTGACTCGATTCTGGTCATCGAGATACATCTGATTGGAATACATGTGATCGACAATGATAAACGGTCTTCTAGCCCCTTCACGAAGAAATTCAAAAGATCCGAAATAATTTAAAGCGATAAAGACAATGGCGAACGAGAGCACCTTTTGCAGCCCTTGAGGCAGGCGAATAATCATGAAGAGAGCAGCAAGAAACAGGACAGCAAGAAGCAGGCTGTGGAGCTGCATATATTGCCCAAGTTCCGGCGAGGAACCAAGGATCATACTCAATTGGGCTTCCGGCAGAGCCGCCTTATACCAGAAAAGACCAGCGAGCATTAGGACAAATGGGGCCATTGCCCATATCGAGCAGGTACGAATGATTTTCTGGCGCAGATCGCCCTTTGTGATAAAGGATGCGGTAACAAATCCGAAAACACCGCAAAGAACCAGCGAAATACCGGTACGAAATACCAGAGAGGGCCAAAAGGTCGGGTTGAAAAAACCGGACCAGAAATTTGAGTTATTCAGCCACTCTCCGGGAGTCAGCATGAAGTCGATGATGCCGTTAATGAGAAAAAGCGACATCCAGGCACAGATGAAATAGAGCCAGCCGATAATCATGTGGCTCTTTCTCTGCATTCTGCCGAAGGTATAGAAGTAGATAAAAAGTGAAACAATTTCAGCAATGAAGAACACCCACTCGGCAGCCCAGCCGAATACAAAAATATGAATAAGCTTGGATGTTGCCGCAGGGTTCAGCAGGGCGATGGTCCACCATATGCCGACACCGGTCAGACCGCCGAAGACCATGGTGACAAGGAGAAAAAATTTTGAATGTGTTTTCACATACGCATAGAGGTCTCTGTCGTTTTCTCGATAGGCCTTTTTTTCCAGCAGTACCAGAAAGGCTCCTCCGCCCACCGCGAAATGTGAGACAAGCACATGTACTACAGCCATCAGGGCGATGAGAAATCCGCCGCCGTAGGTGGTTAGCTCCCAGACAGGATAATTCATTATGCGCCCTCCTCAGCAAGAGGATCTTTTGTATCCCGACCCGGCATGGAAAAGACCAGTTTGAGCATGTAGCCGATCATCATCAGGCCGATGACAAAGACAACCAGAAAAAAGATCATCGGTGAATACTCGGTTTGCACCACCAGCTTGCTGACAGAAAAATGAGGGCTGAGGTATCCCGTGCGTACCAGATCCCGCATAAAGATCATGGCGACCAGCAGCAGAATGGTTGCTGCAGCAGTCTTAACAACATCTTTTTTGAAACCGAAATGGAGTGCGGCGAGGGTAAGAACGATTCCTGCAACCAGGAAGCCGGTGGCCATGCTGCTTCCGCCCATAAACAGTTTCATAACAGGCTGCGGCAGGGCGATAAGAAACCAGAAACCGATGATGATCTGAAGGATGGTCGTATGAGTGAAATATTTCATCCCTTTTTCAATAAGCTGCTGCGGGTCGGCTTTGCTCTTACAGAAGCCCAGTTTCCCGACCAGTGCCAGGAAAAGACCGGCAACCCCAACTGCTCCGAAGACAAAATGAAGATACCGTGGCCAGAGAGCAGGGTCTGAGAGGTTCAGGATGGTTCCTTCCCTGTTGGTCATATAGGCAGACCATTTTTCCGGCTGCAGCATGAGTGTCATATTGTTTGAGAAAAGAAAGGCGATGAAGAGCATGGCCACCACAGAAAAAGAGGCAGCAAGCACTTTCAATCCGCCCAGTTGATCATATTTGAAATCAAAGAGATAGACGCTGTAATAGGCCAGTATCAGCAGAACAATGATCGAGAGCCACCAGGCTGCCATGAGTACCGATGATGAGTAAATAAAGTGGCCGTAGAGTACCTGAACAAAAAGCAGCGGCGCGACGCCCATATTGACAGCGAAGGCGATAGTATATGGCCATTTATAGCTGAACTCCTTTGCTATGAGATTGGTGCCCTCATTTCTGCTGAAGGAAGAGATGACAGCAATGATGCCCCCTCCAAGCATCACATTCATCAGAAGAATGTGCAGTAAAAAAGTGAGCATGAGCAGAATATAGAACCATCCCCATGGAACGGGAATGGCATCAGGGGCGGGGATGAGCGGTGAGGGATTCATGAACTCTTCTCCTTCGATAAAGTTGATTTGGTCAACATAAAAATGCAAATTGGAACAAATCTATATAAATAGCCGCCATCTGGGGCTGATCATGCAAACGAAAAGGGAAACGGCAGCAGAGCAGGTTCAGGTGTGTATCACCTGACAATCTATATGGTTTTATTATAGTGAAATGGAATGAATTGTCAAAATTTCAAGAGGTTGTTTTAAAGTGTTGTCTGAGGCGAAGAACATTGGCGGCAGGCAAGCAGGATATCTCTTTCCCTACTGGTTTCTTGTTACGCGCTCGTATGGATTTTGACGATAATATTCCTGTAATACACGATAAAGATCGGGTGATTGTTTGAGCAGTAATTTCGGTTTCTCAAAAAATTGTTCTGTTGCAACAGCAAAAAACTCAGCTTCGTTTGTTGCTCCATAAGCATTGAGAAAGGAATGCCGTCCATTGCCGGCATCATGTTGGAGCCGTTGATATTCCCGGGAGCAGATGGCAACCCAGTCACGATATTCTTGTCGGCTTCGCAGAGGAGGTGTTCCGTCGGCAGAGCCATCAAGCATGTCCAGTTTGTGGGCGAATTCGTGGTAGATGACATTGTGCCCTGATTCATGATTGCGGCTGCCATGCAGGGCCGCATCCCAGACTATGATCACCGGGCCTTGCAGAAAGGCCTGGCCAAGAATCGGTTGCTCAACTTCAGCCGGTGCAAGAGAATTTTCAAAAAATCCAGGTCTGCGACGCGGCGGAACCACGGTGGACGGATAGACGATGATCGACTGGACATTGCGGTAATAGTTGTGGCTAAGACCCAGTAGAAGCAGACAGGCCTGTGCCGAGATCGTGACCCTGATTTCGTCATCAAGTTCAAGCCCTCCGGCGCCTTCCCAATATTTTTCCGCGATAAATACCTGAATGAGTGCATGGAGCTGGGCGCGCTCTGTCCCGTCAAGCATAGTATAGTGCCCGACATTGCGCTGGATAATGTCGATCCATGAAGGGGGAAACACTGCCTGGGTCAGTTTTTTACGTCTGCGTTTACGAAACCAGTTAAACATTTAAACCCCAGTTTTTATCGATGACAGGATGAGAGTGTTCCGTAGATATCATCCAAAGACACAGGACCGCTTTGGCAGTTCCAATGCCAGCAGCAAAGTGAGCCATTCTGCTGGTGTGTATAAGTAGTAAGATTCATGCATAAATGTTGGATGATACCCTATTATCTTACTATCGGTTAACATAGTCTGGTAACTATTTAGGTGCAAATGTTTTTGTTATAAAGTACTGAAACGCAGCATTTTCCGGGAAGGGCTGATCAAAGATGATGCTTTTATGGTCGAACCGGGAAGGCGAATGAATACGGCTCAAGATTCAGTTCAGCCTTTTAAGGAGATGAGGTTTTGTTGGTGAATAATAAGCAAAATGCAGGGTATCTTTTTTGTGCAGCACTCATATCTGCATTTTGCGGTGAACATAGCGTACTTGCTGGAGAACTCTTTGATAAATGCATGCAGGAAAAGATTGTTACTGCTCCGGATAATATGAGTATCGGTGAACTGCGTGATGTATGCCGTGCCGTCGCTACGGCCGCTGAAAAGGTGGAAAAGGCTGATGCGGAGCCACATGTGATAGAAACACGGCTTGCAATAGACAAGGAGAATATTCTGCAGCCGTTTACGCTGATGTCCCATCGTCAGAACTATATTCTTCTCGCTGCTCAGAACTTTCATGGTTATGACTCTACCGAATATGAAGAATACGTTCATGTTGATGACCTCGACATTGATGATACAGAAGTGCAGTTTCAGCTCAGTTTAAAAACCCCGCTTGGTGTTAACCTTTTCAATACTGGAACAAGCCTCTGGGCGGCTTATACTGTCAGATCATTCTGGCAACTGTATAATTTTGATAACTCTTCACCCTTTCGAGAAACCAATCATGAGCCGGAAGTGTGGGTGCAATATGAGCCCGATTGGCAGTTTCATGGCATAAAAGCTTCCGCTCTGGCACTTGGAATAGTACACCAGTCCAACGGTCAGTCTGCAAATCTGTCAAGAAGCTGGAACCGGATCTACGGTTCGCTCATCTTTGAAAAAGACAATCTGGTGTTCAGTATAAAACCATGGTACAGAATACCGGAAGATGAAGCAGATGATGATAATCCGGATATTACCGATTATCTTGGTCATGGTGAATGGCATCTGGCCTACAAATATGATGACCACGTCTTCTCATTTATGGGACGGAATAATATTGAATCGGGCTTTTCAAAAGGTGCTATTGAAGTCGGGTGGAGTTTTCCATTGGGTTCATATCCCTATTTAAAAGGATATGTTCAATATTTTAGCGGATACGGTGAGAGCCTGGTCGACTATGACCATTACGTCAACAGGATCGGTATAGGCCTGCTGTTAACTGATTTTCTGCACTAATTGTAAAAACAAGATGTCACTCTACACGTTAATCGGTATAGCCGTAGCCTTGGCCATGGATGCCTTTGCTGTTGCCATTGCCTCGGGTGCCTGTCTGCGGCCCCTTGCTTTTCGCCAGGTGTTCAGGCTGGCTTTTCACTTTGGCCTTTTTCAGGCTCTCATGCCCTTGATCGGCTGGTTTGCCGGAGTTGCGGTTCAGGTATGGGTCAGTGCCTGGGCGCACTGGATAGCCTTTGGCCTGCTGGTCATGATTGGTGTTAATATGATCAGGGAGTCATTTGAAACTGAAGACGATGCCTGCACCGAGCGCAAGGATGTGACAAGAGGAATGAGTCTTGTCACTCTTTCGGTCGCAACTTCAATCGATGCCCTTGCTGTCGGGCTCTCTTTGTCAATGCTCGCTCAGCCGATTCTGTTTCCGGCAGTGGTGATTGGAATTGTGGCGGGTGTTTTTACTGTTGTCGGCATGCATCTCGGATCTCTGATTGCCGGGTTGGGTTCTCTTTCAAGATGGGCAGAGCTCATGGGTGGAATAGTTCTGCTCGTTATCGGGATAAAAATATTGTGGCAGAATGGTGTTTTCGGTTAGCAACGGATTTTGTTTATTTGGTTAATATTTTGATATTTTTCTAAAACTATTGCCAGGCTTGAAACCAAAAAAAAACATCTTATACTTGCATAGCAGTTAGAGATTAATATTATATAATAATGATTATCATTTGACTTGTGGTGGTTTATATAGTTGAAAGCACTACCACGCCCGGCACAATTTAAAAAGAAAATGAGCATCTCTTTTCTTTCCTCAGCTGTATCCAGAGTTTTCTTTTCTCCTTTGAATGCGAATTTATAACAAACAACTCACTAGGCACAATGTGTCCGCAGAAGGAGGGTGAAATGTCCATAGTAACAATTTCCAGAGGTTCTTACAGTCACGGCCGGGAGGTTGCAGAAGCGCTTGCCGAAGAACTGAAGTATCAGTGTGTTTCCCGTGAAATCGTGGCTGAAGCCTCAGAGCAGTACAATATTCCTGAAGGGAAATTACTTCATGCCCTGCATGATGCCCCTTCATTTTTAGATTCATTTCAGAAAGATCGTGAAATAAACCTCGATTATTTCAAGAGCTCGTTCTTCCAGCACATGCTGCAGGGCAACATTGTCTATCACGGTCTCGCCGGCCATTTTTTCCTACAGGATGTCTCCCACGCCCTGAAGGTTCGTATCAATGCCGGAATGTCAGAGCGTATCGAGGAAGAGATGAGACGTGACAACTGCTCTTTGGAAGAAGCAAAAAAACGCATCAAAAAAGATGATCGTGATCGTAAAAACTGGAGCAAACAGGTATACGGCGCTGATACCACGGACAGCAGACTTTATGACATGGTGCTGTGTGTTGATTCATTAACCGTTAGTGATGTTGTTGATATTCTTGCGAAAACAGTGCGAAAAGAACAGTTTCAACCAACCGCGCAATCACATGAGGTGCTGCAGAAGCTTGCCCTGCAGGCCAAGGTAAAAGCCCTGGCATGCACCATGTCGCCAAATGCCAGGGTGCGGATTTTGAGTGATTCCAGTGTTGAGCTGTATCACCTTGATGGAATGCTGAAAACGGATATACGTGTCCGTGACGATCTGTCCAAGAGAGTCAAGGACGAGCTGAACCTGTCGGTCGTTTACGGTGAACCTACCAAGCCGGCTAAAGACTATGTCAACACTTTCTATAACCTGGAAGTTCATTAAGCCGTCAAATTCATACCGTGTGAGGGCATTTAGACCTTCACGCGGTTTCACCTATACTTGCCTTGCTATTCCGTTTTGATCCTGAAGGCACAGTAGCCAGGTCGCGGGCCGATGCCGGGATGATTGCGGCAGGTTTGCGGCCGTTTTTCATAAATAGTGCACTGACGCTTCTTCTGGTCGAGGTAAAGACAATCGCCGTTGGCCAGTCTGCTCAAGGTGTATATTTCTGTTTTTGCATGAAAGTGTTCGATAACACCTTCTTTTTGCAATCGCCTGGCGATTTTTTTAGCTGGTTCTTCAAGTTCGAAGGCGTCGACCAGTTCCATTCGGACGAGATCCGCACCATTCACCTCTACCGGCAGGCTGCAGCAGGTGCCCATGCACTGTCTGCAGAGACTGGGCTTATATTTTACCCAGGAATTGAGGTCGTCTGTATTGTGAGGGACATAAACTGTCATGGTCTTTTCTCCTTGTACCGCGTAGTTAAGCTGGAGAAAAAATCGCCTTTTTTACCACAGGAATGCTTTGCCGGACAAGCAAAAAAAGCAATTAAGGGCTTACGGAAGGATAAGCAAGAATATTGCACACTGTCTTCATGAGCTGTATGTTCTTCACGATACAGATAAAACATCATTTATAGGGAAAGCCAGTGCACAGCCTTTTTAAGAAAATTCTCACCTCCTCGGTGTATGAAGCCGCGGTCGAAACGCCGCTCGATAATGCAGAAGTTCTCTCAGGACGGTTTAACAACACTATTCTGCTTAAACGTGAAGACCAGCAGCCGGTGTTTTCGTTTAAGCTGCGGGGAGCATACAACCGGTTGGCCAGTCTGAGTGAAGAAGAGAAGAAAAAGGGCGTTATTGCGGCGTCGGCTGGTAACCATGCCCAGGGTGTTGCTTTTGGTGCTGCGAAACTCGGTATCAGGGCTGTTATTGTTATGCCAGTGACTACACCGCAGATTAAAGTTGATGCGGTGAAAAAGTTTGGCGCCGAGGTTGTCCTGCACGGAGAAAATTATTCGATAGCGGCTGACTTTGCTGCCGGAATACAGGCTAAAGAAGAACTGGTGTTTGTTCATCCTTTTGATGATGAACTTGTTATTGCAGGTCAGGGGACTGTGGCCGATGAACTGCTTCGGCAGAATCCCGGCAGGCTTGATGCGGTTTTTATCCCGGTTGGCGGAGGCGGTCTCATCGCCGGCATGGCTTTGTATATCAAGACACTTCGTCCGGACATCAAGGTTTTCGGTGTCGAGCCGCTGGATTCCGATGCCATGTACCAGTCTTTGAAGAAGAAAAAACGCGTCGAGCTTGAATCGGTCGGGATCTTTGCCGATGGTGTTGCGGTTCGTCAGGTAGGCAAGCTGCCCTATGAAATCTGCAGGAAGCATGTTGATGATATCATACGGGTTTCAACAGATGAACTATGCGGCGGCATAAAGGCCGTTTATCAGGCTACCAGGTCCGTGGTTGAACCGGCTGGCGGTCTGGCTCTTGCCGGTTTGCTGCAATACATCCGAACCACCGGCTGTGAGGACCAGCATCTGGTTGCTGTAAACTCCGGCGCAAACATGAATTTTGAACGATTACGATATGTTGCAGAGCGTACATTGGTAGGTGAAGAGCAGGAGGCGCTTTTTGCTGTGACTATCCCGGAGAAAACCGGCAGTCTCAAGAAATTCTGTATAGAGCTGGTTGGAGACAGGAACATAACCGAGTTCAACTATCGTATGCGGGATCGCAAACAGGCCCATATCTTTGTCGGCATCTCCATCAGAAGTGCGCAGGAGCGGCTTGATTTCAGTGAGAAGCTGACAGCCGCCGGTTATGCAAATATCGATATGACTGACAATGAGCTGGCAAAAACCCATATCCGATATATGGTCGGCGGGCATTCTGAAGAGGTGAAAAACGAAAGGCTGTTTCGTTTCTGGTTTCCTGAAACGCCAGGTGCCTTGGTAAGATTTTTAGAAACCACGCGGGGGAAACGAAATATCTCTCTTTTTCATTATCGGGCCCAGGGCGGAGATTTCGGCCGGGTGCTGGTCGGTTTTGAGCTTGGAGACAGCAATGAAAACGATCTCAAGGAAAGACTCGATTCTCTTGGCTACCGATACTTTGAAGAAACAAACAATACTGCCTATTCATTGTTTCTATAATTGGTAAAAAAAGACCCCGGATAAGCCCTTGAATGTTAGGGGGGAAGGTGGGCGTCTCCGGGGCTGGGTATAAGCACTTGGTTAAGTTCAGGAGGTGCTTATGTAAACATGTTGATATGTGCGTCTGCTGCAAGCTTGAGGAAATCTTCAGCCGTCTGTACGGTGACGCCTTCGATAAGATCGTCTTCACTCATCTTCATCATGTCCAGTGTCATCTTGCAGGCAACAAATTTTACACCTTCAAGCTGGCAGAGTTCAATCATGGTTGGGATATCTGGGATGTTTGCCTCTTCAACCTGCTTGGCCATCATAGACGCAGCCAATGACGGCATTCCGGGGATTGCACCCATGAAACCGGGCGGATAAAATTTAAGTTTTTCTGCACCTCCTTTTTTCACCACATCAATGCCGAAAAAGGTGAAAAAGACGGTGGTGTCATATCCAAGCCGAACAGAGTTCAGGCCAAGTACAAGCGCGGGATATGCTCCATCCAGGGTCCCGCGGGAACAGATAAATTGAAAAGCCTTTTTTTCTTCGCTCATGGTCTCCTCCACCATAGAATGTTATAATTTAATTAAATAATAAATCAGAGGGGGCCGTTTGGCAAGTTTTATTTAAGCCTCTGGTCTTTCGTATAATTTTAGCCTATACTTTATTGAAATTAAAGGGATGGAGAAAAAAAATGTGAGGTCATGTCAATCTTTTCAGCTATTACAAAGGATTGGAAAGTCTTTTCGGTTTGGTTTACACTGTCTGATTTCAGGGCGTTTATTCTTGTGATAAACACCAATTTTATCGATTAAACCGGGCTGCAGCTATGAAAGAAGAAACGAAAATAGTCAACTCCCAGCTTGACGGCATTCTTGAGCGATATTCAGGTCATGCCATGGAGCTGATTCCTATTCTACAGCAGATACAAGGCGTTCTCGGTTATCTGCCTGAAGCTGCCATGCAGCGTGTTGCACGGTTTTTAAAAATTCCTGAAAGCTCGGTTTTTGGTGTTGCGACCTTTTATGAGCAGTTTCGTTTTACACCCATGGGCAGAAAGAAGATAACCGTCTGCCGCGGTACGGCCTGTCATGTACGGGGGGCTCAGCAACTCATTGAGACCGTTGAAAAAACATTGGGAATAGAAGAAGGGGAGACCACCGAGGATCAGGAGTATACCCTTGAGACAGCGGCCTGTATCGGCTGTTGTGCTCTTGCACCCTGTGTCATGATCAATGACGAGGTCGAGGCGAAGCTGACACCGAAGAAACTGAAAGGATTTATCGAACGGAAGGGGGATGAAAAATGACATTTGCCTCCCTGCAGCAAAAGGCCATGGAAGAATGGCGCAAGATCAGCGAAAGCCCAATCACCAATATCTATATCGGTGCGGCCACCTGCGGCCGTTCGGCAGGGGCAATGGCCACCAAAAAGGCTTTTAGCGAGGCCCTTGAACGCACCGGCGCGGAGGCAAACCTGATAGAAGTCGGATGCTACGGCCCCTGTTATGCCGAACCGCTTATCTGTATTGAAAAGGTCGGGGCACCGAAAATATTTTATCGCAATGTTGATGCGGTACGGGCTCTTGAACTGACCGAAAAGTATCTGGTAGGTGATGATCCGCATACGGATTATCTTTTCGGTTCGGTTGGAGGGAAAACTCTGGCCGGTGTTCCCGAGTTGAAATCGCTTTCCACTTTTAAAAGCCAGAAAAGAATTCTTTTTGAAACCTTCGGCTTTATCGATCCGACCAACATCGATCATTACATCGCCAACGGCGGCTATGAGAGTCTGAATAGCGCTTTGACCATGGCGCAGAAGGAGATAGTCAATGAATTGAAAGCATCGGGTCTGCGTGGGCGCGGCGGCGGCGGGTTCCCTGCCGGCAGAAAATGGGAAGCAGGACTCAAAGCAGCAGGAGATGAAAAATATGTGGTCTGCAACGCTGATGAGGGTGATCCCGGAGCCTTTATGGATCGTTCGGTTCTTGAAGGCGACCCACATGCCGTGCTTGAAGGGATGGCTATTGCTGGCTATACCATCGGCGGATCAAAAGGCTATATTTATGTCCGGGCCGAGTATCCGCTGGCGGTGACACGACTGCAACTGGCCATTGATCAGGCAAGAGAAAAAGGCCTTCTCGGGGACAACATTCTCGGCACCGGCTTTTGTTTT
>QKIH01000122.1 GCA_003249645.1 Desulfobulbaceae bacterium
TTGGTAGCCTGAAATATATCATTATGCTGCATGGTCACATTCAATCCGGATTGGGTGGAAAAATCTTCAAGATCCTGCTGGAGCTGTTCAACAGATTCCACATGGTTCAGGTCAAGTTGCAGGACCATGACGTACTGGTCGTCGGATAATTTAGTGGCGAGATCAAGAATATTGATGTTGTGGTCGTAACAGAACTGGCTGATACTGTATACCAGACCACTTTGATTTTTGCCCTGTGCGGTAACGATATAGGTGTCCTGTGGCGGCTGGACTTTTCTGGTGTCAATGGGAACATCGAGTTCTTTAACGATGATTTCAAATTTTGTCCCGGTTTTAATGTGGGAAATTTTGGCGATAACGTCCTCAGGGATGACGGAATCGTCAAAGCTTGCGACCAGGATCATGGTCAGATACCCAAACAGAATTGATTGGTTGAGGTCTGCCAGGTCTCCGTTTAGCTGATAAATGGCTCCTGTTATGTCGGCGATGACTCCGGGACGGTCTTTAGACATGACCGATATGATCATCTGTTTGCTCATGGAAAACTCCTTATATTTAACGTATAAAAAAATGATGTAATCAAATCGAGAATCAAACAGTATGGCACTGTTTCGTGGAATCGGCAATGATGAAATTGATAACGGCAAGAATTTCCTGTTGCTATCATCCCATATTTGTGAACATTTTCAATGTGAAAGAGATTGAAAAAATGTGGGTGATGTTTATTCTTCAAACAAATCATGACAACAAAAGGAGAACAAATGTTATGAGCAGATATGCGATTTTTTTACTCTTTCTCAGTTCACTGATTTCAGGAGGGTGTACCCCGTATACTCAGCGTGCAAGAATCACTCAGTCAGTGGATGTGACCCGGCAGATCAGGCTTGGCGAGATGAATCCTGATTACAATTATTATCTTTACTGGAACGGAGGTTTTGCACCGACAGCTATTCTAGGTCTTGATAAACGGTATTCGATTCAATCCAATTTCTGGAAGGCTGCAAATCCTACAGAACAGGAATGGAAAAAATGGTCGCAGGAATATACCTCCACCCGTGGACATTTTGATGATTATTACGGGGTAAACATGTTTTACAAAGGATACAAAGTACTTGCACCAGGCAGCGCTGAGGTCGGGCTTTACTACTCAGGCCTGGAACAGATTACTTTTAAGTTTCATGACAATGATGTCGTAGAGGTTTATCCGCCTCATCCTTCCTCTCAGCAGTTTGTCCGACATGGCTTTTACGAACGATAAAAGGTGACCTTTTCGGGGTGACCCTGCTTCATGTTAAAATGTCTTTTTTTTCCTTAACATATTGGCCCATGGTCGATTGTTAAGGAAAAAGAGGGCATTTATTCCCATTTAAGAGTAAATTAGAGAGCTTTGATTTTATTTCGGTGAATGCCGAAATAGAAGAAGATTTTTGCTGTTATATATTCCACATGGTTATCCATGTGATTTTAAAGAATACAATGAGGTGAAATTGTGGGTTTTTGTTGTGGGATAGTTGGTTTGCCCAATGTCGGCAAGTCAACGATATTTAATGCGTTAACCGCCGCCGGTATCGATGCGGAGAATTATCCGTTTTGTACAATTGAACCGAATGTGGGCATTGTTCCGGTGCCGGATAAACGTCTCGATATTCTGTCTGATATTGCCAAGACTAAAAAGAAAGTTAACACCCAGATGGAGTTTGTTGATATCGCAGGTCTTGTCAAGGGAGCAAGCAAGGGTGAAGGACTGGGCAACCAGTTTCTCGGTCATATACGTCAGGTAGATGCCATTGTCCATGTTATCCGCTGTTTTGAAGACGAAAATATCGTTCACGTTGACGGCTCTGTCGATCCCGATCGAGATCGTGAAGTTATCAATATGGAACTTATTATGGCCGATCTTGAAAGTGTTGATAAACGCTTGAAGAAGGCACAGGCCAACGCAAAATCGGGCGACAAAAGATTTAAAGGACAGGTTGACTTCCTCACCCGTCTTCAGGAACTTCTCGATCAGGGCAAGCCTGCGAGAAACTTGGTCGTTGAAGATGAAACAGACCTTGAACTGATGAAGGAGTTGAGTCTGCTCACTGCAAAACCTGTGCTCTACGTCGCAAACGTTAATGAAGAAGATGTGATAGAAGGTAATGCCTTTGTGAAGGTCCTGCAACAGGCAGCGGAGCTTGAAGGCGCCGGTGTGGTGATGATTGCAGGTTCCATCGAGCAGGAACTGAGCCAGCTTGAAGAGGATGAAAAACAGGAGTTCCTCACCGATATGGGTATGGAAGAACCGGGTCTTAACAGGTTGATCAAGGCAGGTTATGATCTGCTTGGCTTGCAGACCTATTTCACTGTCGGTGAAAAAGAGACCCGGGCCTGGACCATAACCAAAGGAACAAAGGCACCTGGCGCCGCTGGGAAAATTCACACTGATTTCGAGCATGGTTTTATTCGTGCTGAGGTTATCGCCTACGATGATTTTGTTGCCTGCAACGGTGAAGCGAAAGCCAAGGAAAAAGGGCTGATGCGGGTTGAGGGCAAGGAATATGTGGTCAAGGACGGCGATTGCATGCACTTTCGGTTTAATGTGTAACGACAGCGGTTCGGGGGCGGGTTTTGCAGCAGAAAAAATATCAGTTTGTTGAACAGCTGAGCGATGGGGACCGTGTTGAAGATGTCTTTCAGGTCGCTTCATCTCGCCTGGGTGAAACCCGTGCCGGAAAACCTTATCTGCATATCAGTGTGATTGACCGTACCGGTGAAATAGCAGGGCCGGTCTGGGATCAGGCGCAGGAGCGTTCGGCCTTCTGTCAGGTTGGCGGTTTTGTTCATATCACAGGCCAGGTGCAGCTGTATCGTGAAAAAGCGCAGCTCAGAATTGATCAGCTGCTGCCGGTTGATCAGGCTGATATTGATCCTGCCGATTTTATGGCTTCAAGCCGGTGTGATACTGATTTGATGGGGGATGAGCTGCAGAAACTGATTGCAACGGTTGCTAATCCCTATCTGCGCAAGTTGCTCAAATCGTTTTTCAATTTCGATGAGCTTTGGAGAAAATTTCAGACGGCTCCGGCGGCAAAGGCGATTCACCATGCCTACGTCGGCGGCTTGCTGGAACACAGCTTGTCAACCGCTAAACTGGCTGATACTGTGGCGGTTCATTATCCGGGTATCGACCGTTCTCTTTTGATCAGCGGCGCTCTTTTGCATGACATCGGAAAGCTGGAAGAACTCGAAGCGGAGGTGGGGTGCATCTCCTATACCGATCGGGGACGACTAAAAGGTCATCTGGTGATCGGTTCTGAAATGATTGGCACGGCAGCGGCAAAAATAGCCGACTTTCCTGAAAAGCTGCTTGATCAGCTGCAGCATATGATCCTTTCCCATCATGGCCGCCTAGAATTTGGCTCCCCGGCTGTGCCTATGACGGTCGAGGCGTATATCCTTGCAACCCTTGATGATCTGGATGCGAAGATGAACCTGATTGAGCAGCTTAGAAGAAAACAGAAAGATGATGGCCACAGCTGGAGTGACTACCAGCGCAGTCTTGAGCGGTATCTCTATATCGATCCCCTGGAAGATGAAGAGCCGGCCGTAAAACATGAAGATGATTCAGCAGTGAGGCAGCAGAGTCTGTTTTGATCCAGCAGCTAAGAGAAAATAGCATCGCTACAGGATACAGCGCAATTTTTGGTCAGCAAAAGGCCAAAGATTTTATGTCGCGTTGTCTTCAATCCGGGCGCATGAGCCATGCGATGATTTTTCGCGGACCGGACGGGGTGGGAAAACAGCTTTTTGGTCGCGGACTTGCTGCGGTGGTAAACTGCCGTGATCGTCAGGGAGAGCGTTCCTGTGGTGTCTGCCCTTCGTGTAGAAAATACCTTTCCGGCAATCACCCAGATTTTACGATCCTGCGGCCGGAAAAGGGTGCAATTAAAATTGATCGGATCAGAGAGCTTTGCAAGAGCCTTGCTTATCCGCCGTATGAATCAGCTATGCGGGTGGTCCTGCTGGAGGATGTGCACACGATGCGCCAGGAGGCGGCAAATGCGCTGCTGAAAACCCTGGAGGAACCTCCCGAGAATAATTTACTGATTCTTACCGCTGACAGTTCTCAGGAAGTGCTGTCGACCATATTATCCCGCTGCCAGTCTGTCCCGTTTTATCCACTAAGTCTTGCCGAAGCGGCACAGGTCATAAAACTCTATGCGGATGAATTGGCTGAGGGGGAAGCTGAAGTCCTTGCAAGACTTGCCGAAGGAAGTCCGGGGAAAGCGTTGGCATTAAAGCATGCCGGGTTGCCTGCACTGCTTGATAAGGTGGTTGATCTGCTCTGTGATCCTGCCGGACGCCAGCCGGATAAAGTTACAAAAGTACTTCTTCTTGCTGATGATATGGCTTCTCTGAAAGAAGATCTGATCCATTTTTTGTCTCTTTTACGGTTATGGCTGCGTGATGCCCTTTTTGAATTTTACGGCATCGAAGATGATTCTGAAGAGAGCAGAGTCCGGGTTGGCAAAGCAAAGAGGCCGCCGAAAGACTGGAGTTCTGAGGAACTTTTTGCTAAATTACAGGCTATAGACAGGGCAGAAAAAGAACTTTCAAGAAATTGCAACCGATCGCTGGTATGCGAAGTGCTGCTGTTCGCCTTACAGAATGAATGGGTGAAAGACCCGTCAAATATAGAGATGTAAATGACTGAAGAAATAGAAAATATAGATTACGAACATCAAGAGATTGTTCAGCCGCCAGCTGAGGTCGTTGGAGACGGTCCTTTCAGTTTTTACCGGATTCAGTTTCGAAAAGACGGGCAGCAGTTTACAGCTTTTTCGACCTTGAGTGAGTTAACCAAGGAAACGGTTGTAATGGTCAGTACCGATCATGGCTCGGAACCAGCCGTGGTTCGTGAATGTCTGCCGGCATGTGAGGCTGACGGAGTGAAGCGGAAAGCGACCTATTATATTCAGAAACTCGCTGCTGCCGATGAGGAAGAACGTTATGCCGGCCTGGCAGAACAGGAAATGCGGGCAAAGAGTATCTGTAACAGCCTGATTGAAAAACATCACCTGCAGATGAATCTTGTGCGGGTTGAGCGCTTCTTCAACGGTGGAAAGATAATCTTTTATTTTACGGCAGAAAACAGGGTCGATTTCAGGGCATTGGTTAAAGATTTGGTGCAGGAATTCAGAACCAGAGTTGAGATGCGTCAGGTTGGTGTACGGCATGAAACCAAAATGATCGGCGGGCTTGGTGCCTGCGGACGGGAATTATGCTGCTCTTCTTACCTGAAAAAGTTTGATTCGGTTTCGATCAAGATGGCAAAAGAGCAGGATCTGCCGCTGAATCCGTCCAAGATATCCGGGCTCTGTAACAGACTCCTGTGCTGTCTGACCTATGAATATACCACCTATAAACGGCAGCGCAAAGGAATGCCTAAGCCCGGCAGAAAGATCGTCATTGATAATCAGGAATTCAAGGTGAAGCGTCAGATTCCTTTGCAGCGCGCGATAGTAGTGGCTAACCGGGATGGCGATGAAAAGACTTTGATGCCGGAAGAATGGGAAAGCGCTGAGCAGCTGCGCAAGGAACATCCGCAACGGCGAGAACAGAAGAACGAAAACCCCAAAAACAGCGATAACAGTTAAATCATGACAACATATATAACTACTCCGATTTATTACGTAAACGCGCAGCCTCATCTAGGCCACGCCTATACCACCATTGTGGCGGATACTTATGCCAGATTCTGCAGGCTTTGCGGCGAAGATACCAGATTTCAGACTGGCACTGACGAGCACGGTGATAAAATTGCTGAAGCCGCAGCCCGTGAGAATATTGAGCCGAAAGAGTATGTCGACAAGATAAGCGGTATGTTTCGTGATTCGTGGCCGGTTTTGAATATCGCTTATGATAATTTTATCCGAACCACCGATGTCGAGCACATAAAGGTTGTTCAGTCCATTCTGCAAAAGGTGTATGACAAGGGTGATATCTATTTTGATGCGTACTCGGGTCTTTATTGCAAAGGATGTGAACGTTTTCTTACTGAAAAAGAACTGGTTGACGGAAAGTGCCCGGATCACCAGGTTGAGCCGCAGGCAATTACCGAAAAGAACTATTTCTTTCGCATGTCAAAGTATCAGCAGCAATTGATTGATCACATCAATGCCAATCCAGAATTCATCACCCCTGAAAGATACCGCAACGAAGTGCTGTCCTTCCTCTCCGAACCTCTTGAAGATCTTTGCATTTCAAGACCGAAATCACGGCTTACCTGGGGCATTGAGATGCCGTTTGATAAAGATTTTGTTACCTACGTCTGGTTTGATGCCTTGATCAATTATCTCACCGGTCTCGGTTATCCTGATGATGAAAAATTTGCAAAATACTGGCCTGTAGCTGAACATGTGATTGCTAAGGATATCCTCAAACCGCACGCTATTTACTGGCCGACAATGCTCATGGGCATGGAAGTTCCTCTGTATAAAAAACTTCATGTTCACGGATATTGGAACATTAATGATGCCAAGATGTCAAAGAGTGTCGGCAATGTTGTACGTCCTGCGGAGCTGGTAGAGGAATACGGAGTCGACGGTTTCAGGTATTTTGCATTAAGAGAGATGTCGTTTGGCCTTGATGCCTCTTTCTCTCATGATTCAATTATCGACAGAAAAAACTCTGATCTTGCCAATGATCTCGGGAATCTCTATTCCCGCTCGGCGGCGATGCTGGTGAAATACTGTGACGGTGTGGTTCCGGAACCGGTTGATCAGCAGCCGTCTGACAAGGAGCTTACCGATCTTGCCGCCAAGGTTGTGTCAGATTATAAACAGACCATGGGGGCCTTTGAATTCCATAAAGGGCTGCAGGCTGTCTGGGAACTTATCCGTTTTGCCAATAAGTATATTGTTACCAATGAACCATGGGCACTTGCAAAAGATGAAGCCCAGGCGGGCCGGCTTAATACGGTTATGTTTAATCTGGCAGAATGCCTGCGGCTCATAGCCATGACCATAAGGCCGGTGATGCCTGAGACATCGGCGAAAATGGCTGCCGGATTAGGTCTTGGTGAGAATGATCCGATAGTTTCGAGTTTATCTGAATCTGCTGGATGGGGAATGATCCCTGTGGGGACAAAAATGCAGGAAATCGACGTCCTTTTTCCTCGTATGGATAAAAAGAAAGAGCAGGCTCCTGCAGAAAAACCGAAGAATCAGAAGAAGTCTGCTAAAAAAGAACAGGTTGCCGAGCAGGATGACCTGATCAGCTTTGAGATGTTTCAGAAAATCGATTTGCGGGTAGCTGAAATAATTGCTGCTGAAAAAATTGCCAAATCGGATAAACTCCTCAAACTCACAGTGAAAATTCCGGAAGAACGGACTATCGTAGCCGGTATTGCCGAGCATTATGCCCCTGAAGATCTGATTGGAAGGCAGGTGATTGTGGTCGCCAACCTGAAACCGGCTAAGCTTATGGGTGTACCTTCCCAGGGAATGGTTCTTGCCGCGAAAACCGGAGAGAAAGGTGCCCAGACTCTGGTGTTGTCTGCAGTCAGTGAGACTGTTAACCCTGGAGATAAGGTCGCCTAAGACATGGAGGATGTATGTTTGTGTTATCAAATTTTATGTTGGCGGTAGCCCAGCTGCTCGATTTTGTTTTTTCAATTTATACGTGGATTGTTTTTGGTCGTGTTATCATCTCATGGGTGAATGCTGATCCGTATAATCCCATAGTACGTTTTCTTTACGAAGCAACGGAACCTGTATTGGGAAGAATTCGAAGAATGTTGCCGATAAGTATGGGGGGAATCGATTTTTCACCGATGATTCTGATATTGGTCATTATTTTTCTGCAGAATTTTTTAATCACCTCGTTGAAGCAGCTTGCTGTTTCGCTTGGCTAAGAACGGCGTAAAATTAACAGTGGAGTGATACCATGCCAGTAACACCTCAGGCCATTAAAGATCAGGAATTTCAGTCTAAATTTCGTGGGTACGATACCATTGAAGTAAAAGCGTATCTTGAGCTTCTGGCGGAAGAGTTTTTCGAGCTTCTTGAGGAAGGTCGTAAACATCAGGAAGATCAGGAAATACTGGAGCAGGAAAAACAGGCACTGGCCGTGCAAAATGAGCATTACGAGCGTGAGATCGAGGCTATGCGACAGGAACAGTCCCGGTTGCGATTGGACATCGGCGAACGTAATGAAAAGATTGAGGCATTAAAACTGGAACTTGAAGAGCTCCAGACCGCGATGGCGGATTTTGAGCAGGAACGGCGTGAATTCGAGGAAGAGCTCAGCGAAAAGGAAGACAAGTATCAGGAAGCTGTGAGCCGTATCCAGGAAGTTGAGAGAACAAATGATACGCTCACCAGCAAGGTGAGTCTGCTGAGTGAACAGGTCGGCGATTTGAAAAAGGAAGAAGTTGAGTTTAAATCAACTCTTGGTCATGCGCAGAAGTTTGCCAGGGAAGTGCGGGATCATGCAGAAGCAGAGGCCAGGACAATGTTGAAAAGAGCCGAGTCCGATGTTTCTCGATTCAGAGAGGAGTCGAGTAAAGAGCTTGCCAGAATCCCGCGTGAGATTGAAGATCTCCATGAAAAGCGCAGACAGGTTCGTAATGAATTGAAAGACACTCTGCAGACGTATCTGATTGCTCTTGATGCCTTCTCAGAGGTTGAAGAGTGTGAGCAGAGCGAAGAAATACATGCCCTTTACCAGAAAATCAGCATTGGTGAAGATTCTCCGGTCGATCTCGGGAAAGCGGATGAGCTTGATGATCTGGAGCAGATTGAAATGAATCTGGATCTGCCAACCAGTCTGCTTGATAACGAAGAGAAGGAAAGAATATAATTCGGGGGACTTGTGGAATTTACTTCGGTCAGAAAAGACGGTGTTGTACTGATTGATGTTTATGTTCAGCCAAAAAGTTCACAGAATAAAATGGTCGGACTTTTTGACCAGGCGGTAAAAGTTGCCATCACTGCTCCACCGGTTGATGGAAAAGCGAATAAGGCAGTCGGAGTTTTTCTGGCTGCCTTTTTTCATGTTCCAAAGTCTTCGGTTCAGATACATAGCGGTCTCCAATCCAGAAAGAAGAGGTTTGCCTTAAACGGAATAAGTGAAGAGGAGGTACGAAATCGTGTTCTGGAAGCAATCGGAAAATAAAAACAGTATGAAAAGCCGCGAGGCGTTTGATAAGGATGCGCGCTTTGTCGTTGCTAACTGGAAGTGTCACAAAAATCTGCATGAGGCGAAGCAATGGTTCGATACCTTTGCCGCCAGGTATGTCCCTTCTGGTAATCTCAATGTTGTCATTGCTCCGACCTTTCTTTGTCTGCCCGGGCTGGCAGAGTATCTGAAAACACTTTCTCTTGAACGGGTTTTTCTGGCAGCCCAGGATGTATCACCCTTTCCCCGCGGCGGATATACAGGAGAAATTTCAGCCGATATGCTCAAAGGCATGGTGGACTATGTTATTGTCGGCCATTCCGAAAGACGCCGATATTTTCACGAAACCCAGCAGCAGGTCGCAAATAAGGTGAATGAGCTTGTCGAATCAGGGCTGGTACCTTTAATCTGTGTTGATACTTCCTATGCCATGAGTCAGCTGACACTTCTTAATGAACTTGAAACGAAAAAGGTTCTTATTGCCTATGGGCCGGAAGAGGCGTTGAATTTCAATATTCCGCAGCCAGTTGACAAGGTTTCTGAGTTCATTGGTTTTATCGAAGAAGTGCATCCCGGCTTTCCGGTGATTTATGGCGGAGCGCTTTCAGAGAGGACGGCTGAGGAATATTCCAGGATTAATAACGTTTCCGGGCTCTTTGTTGGGGCATCCAGTCTTGATGCAGGGCAGTTTGCCGATATTTGCCGGGTGTATGCCGGGGAGTAGCAGAGAAAAACTTTTCCTTCGAGATTTTAAAGGGGACGTTTTCAATAATAATCCAGGAAAAAATCTAAATATCCTTTTTCTTTTTCGGCAGCAGGAATGAGGCGATGAAGCCTATTGAATAGGCAGCTGAGAGCAGCAGGCCTATAACGCCGATGGTGCCGAGTATCCCCTTGCTTTTTGCAATGGAGTCTGCAAGGATCAGGATTGAGGAGGCAACGATAAGGGCGGAGATGATCATCGCCATGCCCATCATCCTGCTCGCCAAATCTAGTTTCTCAGCAAGATGCTCAATACGTTTTAGTTCCAGATTGAGGGTGAATCTTGAGTGCCGTACCTGGTCAAGAAAACGCTGGATGTCTCTGGGGGCGTCTTCAAAAAGCTCAAGGTATCTGGCGGCGGTCTGCTGCAGCCTTTTGCGTATTGCATTCAGTCCGTACCGGTTGGTAACAATTTCTCTGATTTCAGGCTCCACATGTGAGAGGACATCAAACTCAGGATCATATTCTTCAGCTATCCCTTCAATGGTGGTAAGCGCTTTTGTCAGTAGGAGCAGATCGCTGGGGCATTGTATCTTGTAGCGCTGCAGCATGGCAAAAAAGTCGGCCAGCAGGGAAGTGATGTCGAGCTGGCTGAGATCGGATTCCTGAAAACGGGCAGCCAGATGGAAGAGATCATTTCTGAAGTCCCTCCGATCAGTTACGGCAGGGTCAACATTTGTCAGTTCAATGACCACCCGGCAGAGTCGGTCGACATCACCTTTGATAACACCTGCAACAAGGTTAATCAGTTGGTCGGTGGTCTTTTTGTCCAGTTGGCCTGTCAGACCGCAATCAATAAAACAGATAGTATTATCCGGCTGGAGGAAGATGTTTCCGGGATGCGGGTCGGCGTGGAAAAATCCGAAGCGAAGACACTGTTTAAAGACGGCATCTGTGCCATGTGAGACAATGGTTCTGCGTTCAAGGGGGGTAAGGTCTTCAGGGGCCAGTTTAGAGAGTACTCTGCCTTTAATTTCCTGCAGGGTCAGAACGTTTCTGGTTGTAGCCTGCCAGTAGACAAGCGGGAAGAAGATATGTTCATCGTCGGCAAAATACTTTCTCAATTTATCGGTGGACTGGCCTTCGTAGATAAGATTGACTTCTTTTAGTATCTGACGTGAAAATTCCTGAGCCACGGCAGTGGGGCTGTAGCCAAGATCTGAAAAATATTGCTCCATCAGCAGGGCAAGAGATTCCATCAAGGCCATATCTTCTTCAATACGCTGCCGGATTGCCGGTCGAAGAACCTTGACCACCACCTGTTCACCGCTTTTCAGTTGTGCCCTGTGTACCTGGGCAATAGAGGCCGCTGCCAGCGGAACCGGATCGATGGACTCAAAAATCCGGTCAAATCGCTCGTGAAATTCATTCTGCAGAATTTCTTCTATCTGTTCATAGGGAACCTGAGTGCAGTCTACCTGGAGAACCTTGAACTCTTCTGCCCATTCCGGCGGGATGAGATCAGGCCTGGTGGCCAGAATCTGGCCGAGTTTTGTAAAAGTCGGGCCAAGTTCTTCGAGTACCATGCGCACTCGGACCGGTTTGGAGAGTTGCGAATATCTGGTGTCAGCTTCTTCTCCCGTATCGTTTTTTGTTTTCGGCCATGGGAATTCGATGCCGGTTTCAGCTAAAACTTCTTTAAAACCGAATTTAGTCAGGGTCTTAATGATGTCAGCAAGACGTTTGGTATTTTTATAGGTGCGTTTTAAGTTGGTTATTTTCATTACTAAGCTTTGATCATGAGCTGAAGAGGTTCATGAGAATACCGTTGGTATGGTGTTCCCTGTTGACCTGCTCATGCCAGTTGTGAAGCATATCATCCATCCATGGCAGACCGGCACTAAGCCAGATACTTTGCAAGTCGGGATAAATTTTAGCCATATACTGGTCGATTGTAGCCGCATCCATAGAGGATGCGCAAGTGCGAAAATAGGTCATTGAATCGGCTACAGAGAGAATCAGGGCATGTGCGGTGATGCCCGGAGACATTTCAGGTGCATGATGAAATTCGATAGCCTGAATCAGGGGGGATGGGAAAAACCAACGTTTAAGCAGTCTGCCGGCCACCTGTTCATGATTAAGGGCGAAAACCATCCGTTCATTTTTTTCCATCAGAGGAGTTGGAAAGGTGGCAAGCCAGAGCGGTGGTGGATAATCATTTGGAAAGGTCATGAACAGCGCTAGCTTGCCGATATCATGAATCAGTCCTCCTATAAAAAAGCTGCCCTGCGGCAGGTAGAGACTCTGGGCGATAACTTTAGCGGTGAGTCCGCAGTTGAAGCTGTGGTTCCAGAATCTGTCCATATCCTCCTTGAATCCAGAAATATGTCTGAAGATATCGAATACGGCTTTTCCTAGAACGATGGATTGTATTTCATTGAAACCGAGAACCATTACCGCTTTTTCAAGGGAGCTGACTTCTCTGGGCTGGCCGAAAAATGCTGAGTTGGCAACCTTTAGAATGGCCACGCACATGGCCTGATCCGGCAGTATCGCTTCCATCATATCTCTGGCAGAGCTTTCAGGATCATTGGTGACCTTGAGCACTTTCGATGCAGTGGATGGAAGTGCTGGAAAAGAATCAATGGAGCGGCTGATGGCGGTTAATGTTGTACAGCTCATGACAATATATCTGGAAAATGTTTTTGAAGATTGTGCAATGCAACCTGCACAACTTTAGGTTCTATATCAAGCAGTTTGTTTTTCAGTATGATCTCAAAAGTCCTTCCGACCAGAAAGGGGTCAAACTGTTTGCCAGCACCTTCTAACAGTTCTTCAATGATCTTCTGCGGCTGGAGTTTTTTTCTGTATGGCCGGTCGGCGTTCATGGCTGCAAGGGAATCAACTATATTGAATACTCTTGCCCCAAGTGGTATTTCATTTCCCCTCAAGCCGTCAGGATAACCGGTGCCGTCATATTTCTCACCATAGGAGAGCAGAACAGTTCGTTCTTTGGCAAAGTAGTCAAATAGTTCAGTAAGCTCTGTAAGACGGTAGGGAAACTCCTTAAGAATTGAGCGCTCAGTGTTGTTCAGTGATTCCTGCTTTGAAATGATCTCCGAGTGGAGCAGGCAGCGTATGCTTGTATGCAGAGAAATGGCATTGGTAAATGTTGCGATTACCGAATCCGGTAAATGGAGATTGGCACAAAGCAGCTGCATATAAAGGTTGATGTTGTTGTTATGCTCCTTGTCATCCTGGCAGGTAAGGTCGCGGGCAAGAAGCTGCAGAGAAGAGATGGTCGAAATCTTTGTCTTGTTGAGGAGTTTGTTGAGATTATTTTTAAGTGTGAGGAAATTCCGTTTTCTTGCATATTGGCGAATTTCAAGAGTGCTTTGGTAATCGATCAAACGATTTCTTCCTTCTGATTTTGCACTAAAAAGAGCCATTTCAGCCATGGTGACGAATTCATCATGGTCTTTCGGGGAAGAACTAAACAGCGAGATGCATCCGATGGAGACAGTAATGTCAATTGCTATCTGTCCGTTATCAAATGTTTTTTTGTTGCATTTCGTTCTGAATATTTCACCGAGTTTTTTTGTCGTTTCGAGATCGGTATCCGGCAGAAGAACACAGAAATCTTCGCCTCCGAAGCGGCAGCTTATATCGCCGGGTCGAAAAACGGAGGTAATCCGGGCCGCCAGTTCATTGAGAATGAAATCCCCGTAGTCATGACCGTGGAGTTTATTGATCTGACTGAAATAATCTATGTCGATTAAGAGAAGGGACAGGTCTTTGCCTTGCTGAACGGCACTATAAAAAAGCTCCCGCAGGGTCTGGTTGAAATGCCGCCGGTTGAAGAGACCGGTTAGTCCGTCTCTTGTACTCAGTGCATCCAGCATTGACATGTTGTCTTTGACGGATTGTTCGATGTCTATCAGTTTTATTGCTGAGATGTTTTTCTCGTTGAGTACTGTTTTTATCCATAAAAGAAATTGTACTTTCTGGCGCAATATTGCCGGCGAACTGCCTGAAGGCAAAAAGTCGATGGCTGGATTTTTTTTCAGGATGTCGGGAATTGCATTGTCATCTTCCAAGAGGGCAAGGCATGGGGTTTCAAGAAGAAAACCGAAATCAAGATGTGTTGATAGTAAATCGAGGAAATAGCTGTCAATGATAAGAAGAGGGGTGCTCGACTGCAGATTGCTGCGTAATGCTTCTATGGTGGTGATTTCGCAAATTCCTGCGAAAACAGGCGTAAGATGCCGGCTTATTGCCGAGATATCCTGAATGGATTTGCCTGCGACGAGAATTTCCATATCCGAAACATGAACTCCATTGGGACAGCGTAATAATCCCTAAAGTATCTGGACGGTTGCAATGAGTGTACAGCTTTCGTAATAATAATGATATCAATCTCTTCTGAAGTCTTATTCCAGTATATAGGCAGAGATTTTAAATATCAAATTATTGCAGAGGAACATGACATAAAAATCATGTGCAGAAATGTCTCGGGTCAAGATCCGGGTAGGCCTTGCATGCCAGATCGGCAAGTCTTTTCAGCTGTGGCCTGATTGTGGCAAGCGGCGGCACATGCGGAAGTTCGGGAAGGAATTCTTCCACCGGTGGAGGTGCGGTTATGCGCATGTCCTGTTCGAGTTTGTCATAGCTGCCCCGAGGCGGGGTCAAGCTGTAGGCCATGGCAGAATTTGAACCGTCGAGATTTCTCAGGAATTGCATGATGCCTGAAAAGTCGTTTCTTCTATAAAAGATGTTTATCTGTTCTCTGATTGTCTCATGTTTGAGCATGATCTCTTCAAGCTTCTCATTATAGTCAGAGATGTGGGTGTGGAGTGTCTCGTATGCATCATAGAGTGCATTGCGCAGGCGTGTTTTTCTGGTGAATCCGCTAACCCTCTTACAGGCGAAGACCTGTTTTGATCTTTCAGTGTTGATACTGATGTATTTGTCGAAAAAGAAACCTTCTTTTAAACCGATGAGTTCGGAGAACTGACGAATAAGGTCCTCGTTCTGCAGGCAGGTATATACACGGGTTATGTCACTGCCGATTTCCTCTTCCAGCGATATAGCTGAAAGCGCAATTTCTTCCTGGTAACTCTTTGAATCTTCTTCGATAATTTTTCGAAAGCCGAAATATCGTTCTGCGAGTTCTTTTTTTACTTCATATGCCAGAGCACTTGAGATATCTTCCATAGACTTTCTATAACGAAACTGGTGAACAACATAATTCGATTTAGCCTTGTACAGAAATAACTCTGCATGAGCATAACCCGATTATCAAGGTTGCCGTTTATACAGCAGTATAGTGTTTGTTGTAAAACAAAGCACTGAACTTTTTTAGATGATGAAATAAACCATGAATAGAGAAGACCTAACTGCGCAGATTAAAGAAACAGCCGATATTGTACAGATTATCGGTGAGCAGGTTGAGCTGCGAAAAAGCGGTGCGCGATTTTTAGGACTTTGTCCGTTTCACGGAGAAAGAACGCCATCCTTTACTGTTCACCCTTCGAACCAGTTTTTTTACTGTTTCGGCTGTGGCGCTTCAGGTGATGTCTTCAGCTTCATGATGCAGTACCACAATATCGATTTTCCTGAAGCTGTGAAGCGGTTGGCGCAAAAATACAATATTGCTGTGCCGGAACGGAAGATGAGTCAGCGCGAATTTGAGCAGCAGGAACTGAAAAAGCTGATGTATTCGGTGAATAAAAAAAGTGGAGATCTTTTTAGAGACTATCTTGTAAAATCGCCGCAGGCTCAGCAAGCACGTCAATACCTGGCTGAAAGGCAGATTCCTGAATCTGTCTGTGAACAGTTCGGTCTCGGCTATGCGCCTGCAACCGAGGATGTCGGCTGGAATTTCCTCGGTTCAAGGCTGCAGAAGGAGGAGATTCAGGTTGCTGTTGAAATCGGCTTGCTGAGCAAAAAGGAAAAAGGCGGTACTTACGACCGTTTTCGTGATCGTATTCTCTTTCCTATCCATGATATTAGCGGCCAGGTTTGTGGATTTACCGGCCGGATCATCGGAGAAGGCCAACCGAAGTACATGAACTCTCCCGAGAGTCCGGTGTATGACAAAAGCAGATCACTGCTCGGTCTCTATCAGCTAAAAGATGGAATCCGTAAAAAAGACCAGGTCATACTTGTTGAGGGAAACTTTGATCTCATCTCGCTGGTTGTTCACGGCTTTGATAATGTTGTCGCCCCCCTTGGAACGTCGCTGACTAGGCCCCAGCTCCGTCTTCTCAAACGGTTCGCCAATGAAGCAGTGCTGCTTTTTGACGGAGACCAGGCCGGAACGAAAGCTGCAAAAAGGGCTGTGCCTCTTTTTCTTGCCGAGCAGGTAAGCGGCAAAGTCGCGCTTCTTCCTGCCGGCCATGACCCAGATACCTATGTCAAAGAGTTCGGCAGAGCATCACTTCAGAAACTCATTGACAGTGCTCAGGATCTCTCTGAGTTTCTGCTGCAGAATCTTATCGATGAACATGGTATTTCATTAGAGGGAAAAACAAAAATAGTAGAAGAACTCCAGCCTGTTATCGGTGCTGCTGCAAGCTCTTTGCAGCGTTCGGTGATCATAGGTCATTTTGCTGAGAAACTGAATGTTCCGGTTGAAGAGCTTGAACGTCTGCCCGGGCCGCCAATTGATGACCGTATCCCTGTTGAAATTCAGCATAATACAGAAAGCAGGCAACGAAAGATGCATGCGGTTGCTCCTCTTACCCCGCCTCAAAAGAGGTTGATCAGCTTTATGGTGCTTTATCCTGACAGGTTGGGGATACTAACCAATGCCGGTTTGCGGGAGGTGATTTCAGGCAGTCTGGGAGAGGTGCTTTTTCTACAACTTACAAGGCTTCGTCAGGAAAGGGACATGGTTGAACCTGAAGATTTATTGAGTGTCTTGCCGGAGGGGCCTGAACGAAAGCTGGTGTCTGATATTCTTCTTTCTGCTTCTGCCGGAGAAGGTGGCAGTGATAAGATCGAAGAAGCTGATTGCCTGTCCTATCTTCAGCGCTCAATATTAATCCGTGAATCAGATAGGGTAATGCAGGAAATTATTGCTGCCCAACATGACAATGATTTTGAAAAACTGCAGAATTCATTGATGAGAAAACAGGAACTCGATAAAAAAATAAGAGCCCTTGGTACTGCGAATATTGATAATTAAATCAGCGTGATAGTGCCTAGATGATTGATGCTTTAGAGGGTTCCTATTTAAAAAAACTATATTTCTTTTTTGTTAGCGTCGATAACTTGTTGTATTTGTATTATATTTACTCTAAGATGAGGATTGCTTTTGGGGGGCAAAGGCATCTGTGTGAGATGTGATATAGATCCGGACTGGCAATCCTGACAATTTATCGATGGAGAAAGTGCTCTTATGGATTACGAGAGAGACGAACATCTTGATGACAACGAAGAGATGGAAGAAGAGGGAAAAAGCCCCTATGAAGAAAGTGATGTCTATGATCTGACAGGGATTTATTCCTCTGAGGAAGAGACAGTCCCCATAGATTATTCTGACAGCTTTCCCGAAGAACGGCGGGCATCCGATGGGAGCAGCGACAGAAGGACAAGCGAGTACGATGACCGACGAGTGGGTGATCGCCGGAGAGTTTCTCGATCCGAGACCAACGGAAAACATTCCATTGACCCGATGAATATCTATCTTCGTGAAATGGGAACCCTGGCCCTTTTAAGTCATGAAGAGGAACTCAAACTTGCCAGAATGATGGAAGAAGGAAAGCAGCGGGTTCAGAATGCAGTTCTGACAACGCCGCTTGCTTTGCCGGCCTTGCTTGAAATTGTTCGCGGCATGGATCAGTCACCGCAGAAAATATCTCAGGTTATCATGGGAATACCAGATGGGCCTGTCAGTATTTTCAAAAAAGAATCAAAGGCCTTTTTAAAGAAGATAGACAAAGCGGTTGAGCTGGACAAGCAGCGTTCTAAACATTTTGCTCACTTAAGTGAAATCATCACCGATACAAAAGAGGTAAGCAAACTGAGTACCTCCAGCAAGCTGATCGGTGAAGAGATTGCAGCAATTTTCAGGGATCAGATTCTTTGTGCGGAATGTATCAATGCTATAGCCACCGGGCTTGAGGAGCTGTCTGAAAAACTCAGGCAGATTCGACTTGGCGTGACTCATCAGTTCAAGGTTAAAGATGCCGAGCGGGGGTTTCAGACCGATCTGCAGACCATAGAAGAATATGTTAATGCCAGGTTGCTGCTGGAATCAGGCGTTGACATTGAACAGCTGCAGCAGGTGCTGCACGAGGTTCGCGCTGGCAGAGATGTCGCAAAGCATGCCAAAGAATCGCTCATTCGTGCAAATCTCCGGTTGGTCATTTCAGTTTCCAAAAAATTTGTTAACCGTGGCTTGCAGTTCTCCGACCTTATTCAGGAAGGAAATATCGGTTTGATGAAGGCTGTTGAAAAGTTTGATTATCATCGCGGCTATAAATTTTCGACCTATGCAACATGGTGGATACGTCAGGCCATTACCAGAGGGATTGCTGATCAGGGCAGAACGATCAGGTTGCCTGTTCATATGATTGAGACGATCAACCGAATGCTGCGCGTTTCCAAAGATTTCCTGCTCGAAGAGCACCGTGAGCCGACGCCGGAGGAGATGGCGGAACATCTTGGTACCGATGTGAGCAAAGTTAAATCTGCTCTGAAAATTGCAAAGGATGCAATTTCACTGGACACTCCGGTAGGAGATGACGGTGAAACAAATCTCGGTGACTTTATTGAAGACGTTGAAAGAATGGGGCCGCAGGACGCCTCGATGGTGTCGAGTCTGAAAGAGTGTCTTAGTCAGGTGATGTCGTCACTGTCTGCACGTGAAGCAAAAGTTTTACGCATGCGTTACGGTATCAGCGAAGATTGTGATCATACCCTTGAAGAAGTTGGGCGATGCTTTGCCGTGACCCGTGAACGTATTAGACAGATTGAGGCGCAGGCTATTCAGAAACTCAAACACCCTTCCAGAAGTGAAGAACTCAGGGTGTTTACGATAGATTAACTTGCTGTCCTTGTAATTGATAAAGGCACTGCCACATTGTGGCGGTGCCTTTTTTTTTAGTGCTATATTGAGATTGTCTGAATGTTTCGGACTTTCCAGATGATAAAGGAGAGGTGTCATCAAACAGCAATGGACTGACGAACAGAGACTCTGGCTTGGCCTTCATCTGATAAAAGGTCTGGGCGTGGTAGGGTTCTGGCGATTGATCGATGCGTTCGGCTCGGCGATGGCTGTGGCTGAAGCTTCACAAGAGACTAAGCTGAAGGTTCGCGGTATTACGGCACGACAGCTGGAGGCCTTTCCTGATGATCTTCAAGATCTGTATGAGGCGGGAAGTCTGGAACTCGTCAAACTCAGTGATGCGGGTATTGACGTATTGTTTGCCAAGGAAGAGTATTATCCGGAACTGCTAATGAAGTTGAATGATCCGCCACCGATACTTACCATGCGGGGCAATAAAAAATTGTTGTATAACAATAAGCTTGCAGTTGTCGGTTCAAGAGCATGTACTGGTTATGGAAGAAGGGTTGCGTCTTCTCTTGCAAGGGGATTGTCAGGCCGCGATGTGACCGTTGTTTCCGGCCTTGCGCTTGGAATCGATACGGCCGCACATATCGGTGCACTCGATGAGACCGGAAAAACAATAGCCGTACTCGGCTGCGGTGTTGATGTGATCTACCCCAGACAGAATAAAGAACTCTATGAACGTATTGCAGCTGAAGGATTGCTGGTGTCGGAATACCCATTGGGAACGAGTCCTGAGGCTTTCAGATTCCCGGCACGAAACAGGATAATTGCCGGTTTGAGTCGGGGTGTTTTGGTCGTTGAGGCAGCTAAAAAATCCGGCTCTTTGATCACTGCTCAGATGGCTCTTGATAATGACCGTGAAGTTTTTGCCGTGCCCGGGCAGGTGGATTCATATAAAAGTGAAGGCGCGCACTGGTTGCTGAAGCAGGGAGCAAAACTGGTGCAAAGTGTTGATGATATTGTTGCAGAGCTTCCTGGAATCTGCGATACTGTTTCTGATAAAAACTATTCTCCAGTTGCAGTTGAGGGGGATTCTTCATTAGATGAAGTTGCACAGATAATTCTGAGTCATTTGGAGCCTTATCCGATCGCTCGTGAAGTTTTAATCGGCAAAAGTGGCCTGGAGCCGGAGAGGGTGAGTGAGTGGCTGCTATTTCTGGAGCTTGAAGGAAAAATAGAATTGCTTCCCGGAGATGAGGTGAGAAAGCTCGTTAAATAATCCGGATGTACGATAATTTTTATATATTTTTTGTGAATTGATAGAGGACAGGAATGAAAAAAATAATGATTGCTCCGTCGATCTTGTCGGCAGATTTTACCCGACTTGGTGATGAAATAAGAGGTGTTATTGATGGTGGAGCTGATGTCGTTCATATTGATGTGATGGATGGGCACTTCGTCCCTAACATCACTATCGGACCTATGATCGTAGAAGCCGCTCGTCGTGTGACTGACGCACCGCTGGATGTCCATCTGATGATCAGTGACCCTGATAAATACATCGATGATTTTGCTAAAGCAGGGGCAGACTGGATCAGTGTTCATGTCGAAACATGTACTCATCTTCATCGAACAGTCAGCAGAATTAAGGAACTTGGTAAAAAGGCAGGTGTTGTGCTGAACCCTTCAACTTCCCTTACCACTCTGGACTATATTCTGGAGGAGGTTGATTTTGTTATGTTGATGTCGGTTAACCCTGGTTTTGGCGGGCAAAGCTTCATTGAAAGCACACTGGGAAAGGTCCGTTTGCTTAAAAAAATGATAGATGAACGCGGCCTTAATGTCGGGATTGAGATAGACGGCGGCGTGAGTCCCAAGACAATCGAAAAAATTGCCGCATCAGGGGTCAATATCTTTGTTGCAGGATCTGCAATTTACGGATGTGATGAATATTCCGGTGTGATTTCAGAGTTGAAAAAAATGGCCGTAAGGGGAGTTGCCCAATAACTGCAGAGATTACAGGGGGACATTATGACAGCCAAGACGATGACAAGTTCAGCCGTTTTTAGTCAGCTGAGCAAAGAAGCGGAAAAACCTTTTGATTTGACTTCACACGCAGCACTTTTGAATGGTGAGCGTCTTAAACGTTATGTCTGCAGTTCACCTTGTTATAATCTCTATTATGCAACCCAGCGTGTTGATGATTCTGTACTTGGACTCCTAGGCCAGCTTGCAGCTGATTGTCAGGTGGTTGAACAGTTTAAATCCATGCGCAGAGGAGAGAAACTTAATCGTATAGAAGGGTACGAAAGCGAAAACCGGCAGGTGCTTCATACGGCCAGTCGAGATATCTTTTCGGCATCACCCTGCGAACCGGAGGCTTTTGCCAGAACAAAGCGGGAGCTTGACAAGCTCACTGAGTTCCTCGACGATATTGAACAGGGGGCGGTGACCGGCTCAACCGGGAAAAAATTCGATACCATGATCCAGGTTGGCATAGGGGGATCAGATCTTGGTCCCAGAGCTGTCTTTGAAGCGCTTAAAGCATATGGCAAAGGCGACAGAAAAGCATTTTTTATTGCCAACGTTGACCCTGATGATGCTGCAGCAGTACTGGCAAAAGTCAACCTGGAGACAACCCTTGTCAACATCGTTTCTAAAAGCGGATCTACCCTCGAGACTCTTACGAATCAGCGCCTTGTAGAACATGCGCTGCGCGAAAAAGGTCTGGATCCTGCGAAACATTGTATTGCCGTGACCGGTGAAGGAAGCCCGCTTGATAATCCCGATATTTATCTTCGGTCATTTTATATGTATGATTATATCGGCGGCAGATACAGTGCAACATCAATGGTTGGTGCTGTCGTGCTCGGGTTTTATCTCGGTATGGATGAGCTGCATGAATTTTTACGGGGTGCGGATGAAATGGATCATCTGGCGGAACATCCTGAAATGAGAAATAATCTCCCTTTGCTCTTGGCAATGCTTGGTATCTGGAATCATAATTTTCTAGGCTATCCAACTGTGGCTGTGTTGCCTTATAGCCAGGCTTTACATAGATTTCCGGCTCATCTTCAGCAGTGTGACATGGAGAGTAACGGTAAAAGTATTGATCGTCAGGGAAACAGACTGGAAATTAAATCAGGACCGGTTGTATGGGGGGAGCCTGGAACCAATGGTCAGCACGCATTTTACCAGCTTTTGCATCAGGGGACGGAAATTGTCCCTGTTGAGCTCATAGGGTTTCTCGAAAAGCAGTACCAGTTGGACTTGACTGTGCAGGAGACAACATCCCAACAAAAACTAGTTGCAAACCTTCTGGCCCAGTCGGTAGCTTTTGCCACCGGAAAGAATGAAAATAATCCGAATAAAGCTTTTACCGGCAACCGACCGAGTTTGATCATGATGGGGAGAAGACTCACTCCGAGGTCGATGGGAGCACTTCTGGCAATATATGAGGCGAAAATTGTGATGCAGGGATTCGTCTGGAACATTAATTCATTTGATCAGGAGGGTGTGCAGCTTGGGAAGGTTCTTGCTGATCGATTTTTGGCCCTGATGAGAGAACAGAAAAAAGACGATCATTCATTAGAATCTTATATGCTGGAGATAGTCGGAGAAGCTGGAAAATGTTGTTAAGATTGGGTGAATGGCCATTCATTTCATCCTTTGAATCTCTGCCGTTTTTTGTTGACAAAAAAATTGTGGGGAGATATTGTCACACCCTGAATGTTAGTTGAATTATATAGTTGTTTAGACCCCTCGGTTCCTTATGAATTTATGGTAATTGAAAAGACTTCCGTCTTTTTATGCGGGTCGGTAAAGGACAATTGTAGTTTTTTGTATAGTTTTATTTGGTTAAGGTTGAAGTTTAAACTGTAATTCAAAGGAGGAAAATCATGGCAAAACATGAGACGCCCTTGTTGGATCAATTGGAGAGTGGCCCGTGGCCGAGCTTCGTTACCGACATAAAGCGCCAAGCCGAGACTAAGCCAGAGTGCTGGGACATTCTTGGTATTCTTGAGCTCTCTTTCAAAGATCGCATCACCCACTGGAAACACGGCGGTATCGTAGGTGTTTTCGGATATGGTGGTGGTATCGTTGGACGCTATGCAGATGTACCTGAGCTTTTCCCTGGTGTTGAGCACTTCCACACCGTTCGTGTAGCTCAGCCATCTTCTAAGTACTACACTTCTGCAAATCTTCGTAAGTTGATGGATCTGTGGGAGAAGCATGGCTCTGGTATGACCAACTTCCACGGTTCTACCGGTGACATTATTCTGCTTGGTACCAGAACTGAAAATCTTGAGCCATTCTTCTGGGATCTGACCCACGAAATGGGACAGGATCTTGGTGGTTCAGGTTCTAACCTTCGTACCCCTGCATGTTGTCTGGGTTCTTCTCGTTGTGAGTGGGCGTGTTATGACACCCAG
>QKIH01000026.1 GCA_003249645.1 Desulfobulbaceae bacterium
TTCATTGAGCAGTTCCGGTAAAAACAGCAATCTCACCTTGCTGTCGGCACCAGCTAATGCCGTTCGCCACTGCATATAGCAGCCGGAACAGGTGGTTGTGATAACATCTGGTTTCATGGCCAGAACCTTGTGAGCCAGATCATCACGAATAATGGCTGAAAGTTTCGGTGCCCCGAGGTGAAACAGACCGCCCTGCCCGCAGCACTGCGGCCCGTCAGCGAGCTCGACCAGCTCGACACCGCGGCTGTATTTCAGCAGTTCACGCGGTTCCTTGGTGACATTGTTTTCATTCCGCAGATGACAGGGATCATGATAGAAGACTTTCAGATCGCAGCCCTTTTCATTGCTCGGCAGTTCACACTGCTCCTTGACCCGGGGCAGGAGGAACTGGCTGATCTCGGCAAGCCGTTCTTTTATTGTCTGGGCCCTCGGCAGCCACTCCTGATCACCGGCAAAAATCTTCTCATAATTTTTCAGGTGCGCCCAGCATGATCCGCAGGTCACAAGAATTTTTCCGTTGACCGCTTCAAGTGCTTCGATATTTCTTTTGGCTGCCCGCACAGAGGCTCCGGCATCGCCTGCTGCCTCGAGCGCCAATCCGCAGCAGCCAAGACCTTCGGGAATTTTAAGAAAATAGCCGAGTTTCTCCGCGAGCTCACGCACCGCTTCAGTCGAAGTCGGGTAGAGATAGGATGCTGAACAACCCGGAAAATAGACAAGGGGTTCGAGACCGTAATTCTCGGCCCGCATTTTACTGCCTTTCACTTTAGTCGGCATCAGCTTCTCAAGGTTGCCGTCAAACATGGCAAGTTTTAAGCGAAGACCGTTTTCCATGGGCAGCATGTCAAGAAACAGCGAGGTCGCAATATTGCCGAAAAACCTTGCACCATGCAGGAGTTCCGGTTTTTCCAGAACTCTTCTTGCGGCATATTTCACGGTCCCGAAAGAACCATAAAGCTGCCCGAAGCTCTCCCTGGTTTCCATCACCGCTTTTGTGATATCAAGCCCGCGCGGACAAACCTTGTTGCAGGCTCCGCAAAGCAGGCATTTGGCAAAAATATCTTTAAACGATTTCGAAACACCTTCCTTTCCATAGACTTCCAGGAGGTGATTCTTTCCGCGGGCGCTGTAACAGTCTTTACCGCCGCTTGCCTTATAGACAGGACAGACAACCGTACAGGCTCCGCATTTGGCACACTTCTTCATAATAAAATCTTTTGTTTACTTCGCTTTGTTCCACAACAAATACGCTTTAATAAACGGATCCAGGCCGCCATCGAGCACGGCATCGACATTGCCGGTCTCTTGATCGGTACGGTGATCTTTTATCAGTCGATACGGCTGAAGGACGTAGGAACGAATCTGGCTGCCCCAGGCGATTTCTTTCTTGTCGCCGCACAATCCCTGGTGTTCAGCTTCCTTACGCTGGCGTTCACGTTCATACAACTGGGCCATCAGCATTTTCATGGCCATATCCTTGTTGCGATGCTGCGACCGCTCATTCTGGCACTGCACGACAATACCAGACGGCATGTGGGTAATACGGATGGCCGAATCGGTCTTGTTGACGTGCTGACCTCCGGAACCCGATGCCCTGTAGGTATCGATGCGGAGATCTTTATCTTCAATTGTTACATTAACCGTATCGTCAAGTTCAGGAAGGACCATGACCGAAGCAAATGACGTATGACGTCTGCCGCTGGCATCAAAAGGGGATATCCGAACAAGGCGATGAACACCTATCTCCGAACGCAGATAGCCATAGGCATAACGGCCTTTTATAAGCAGCGTGACCGCCTTTGTTCCGGCCTCGTCACCGGCCAGGATATCGAGGATGCTGGTTTTGAAACCTTTATCCTCAGCCCAGCGCAGATACATGCGCAGCATGATATCGCTCCAGTCCTGAGCCTCGGTTCCGCCGGCACCGGCGTTAATTGACAAAATAGCGTTGTTGGTGTCATGCTCACCGCTGAACATACACTCAACTTCGGTTACGGCAATTCCCTCAAGTATCCTTTCAAGACTGTGAGCAACTTCTTCTTCGGTATCGCGATCACCCTCTTCCACTGCCATTTCAAGAAGCATTTCAACGTCATCGAGCTCTTTCCAGACGTCTTCCCAGCTTTTGACAACGTCCTGCAGCTGGCCCAGCTCTTTCTGAATTTTCTGGGCATTTTCCCCGTCGTTCCAGAAGTCAGGTGCCAGAGTCTGTCTTTCCAGCTGTTCAACTTTATCTTTCTTTCTGGCTAAGTCAAAGATGCTCCTTCAGGGCAAGCATGCGCCCTTTAAGCTCAGAAATCTTCTGCCTCGAAACTGCTGCACCGGTATCTATACTCATATTTTTTACCTATTTGTTTCGCCATAAAGACGAGGATTTTTATCTTAATAAATTTTTCAGGACTAATGAATATACTGCATTTCACAGTATCAATGAAGTACTTTTCCTCTTTTCACCAACAGCGGCTTCACCAATAACAGCACCGCCGTAAAAAAGCAGAAAGGAGCAAAAAGCCAACCCCATCTGACAAAAAAAGTAATGTACTCAGAGAGCTGCACACGCGCTTTTGCAGCCCAGGGGACAAATATATCCGACTCCGTCACCACCCGCCCGAGAGGATCGACAAAACCGGAAACACCGGTATTGGCCGCTCGCACGATACTTCTGCCGGTCTCGACGGCTCGAAACACCGTCATGCCGAAACTCTGATACGGGGCACTGGATTTACCATACCAGGCGTCATTGGTCAAATTTACCAGCACATTGGCCTTCTGATTCACCCATTTTCTGGCAATATCCGGAAAAATCGATTCATAACAGAGTAGGACACCGGCCCGTACCTTGCCGACGCCAAGCGGTTTTTCAACTTTTCCGGGAGTAAAATCCCCTACTGTTTCAACAAGGGGCTGAATAAATCCCATATATTCTTTCAGCGGGACATATTCACCGTAAGGAACCAGGTGACTCTTATCATAGCGTCCGAGCAGCCGCCGGTCACTGCCGAGCAAAATAGCACTGTTGAAATAGCGGTATTCCTGTTTATCACTATCAACCACTTCATACCACGGCGAACCTGTTAAAATGGGAACCTGCTTATGTTCAAGAAACCGGACGACAGCGGAAAACTCCGGGGCAACCGTGGGGTAAAAAGGCAGAGCCGTTTCGGGCCAGACAAGCAGATCAAGTTGCGCAAAATCATCGATCGACTGGGAGAGCTGCAGATACTTGTCGACCGTTTTTCCTTTTCTGTCCTGCGACCATTTCTGATCCTGCAGAATATTGCCCTGAACGGCACCGATCTCTGCACTGTAGTTCACATCCAGCCGCTTCTCACCGTTTGCAAGTGCAAGAAAGGAATAACCCGGCAGCGCAACGACCAGAGCAGCTAATGCAGCAACGGCATACGCCCTGCATCTGTGTTCACTGCGGTTGTGCAGTAAATAAGCAACAGCGATATTTGAAAGCACCAGACAAAAGGTGATTCCATGATGGCCCAACACCGAAGCAAGCTGAATGAGATAGGTTTCCTGCCATAACCCGTATCCCAGATCCATCCACGGAAAACCGGAAAAGAGAAACGACCGGAGCCAGTCAAGCCCTACCCACAGCGCCGGGACAAAGAGCAGCACTAAAGCAGGTTCAGATTTTTTAGAGACGCCATAGGCAAGAAGGGCAAAGCTCACCGGATAAAGACTCATATATGCCGCCAGCAGGATAAGCGCCGGCACAGCAAGAAAAACCGGCAGCCCGCCATAGCGCACAAGCACAATAAGAATCCAGTAAAGCAGCAGCAGATAATAGGCCAGCGAAAAAACAGCCGAGCGGACCAGAACCTGCTTTTTGCCTGAGCTTTTTATAATCGCCAGAAAAAACGGAACAAGCCCGACAAAGAGAAGAGGCCAGAAGCTCCACTGTCCGGGCATACCGGCAAACAGCAGGAACGCAGAGAGAAGAGGCAGGCCGAAGGTTAACCGCGCTTTGTCAATCACTCTGCTTCCTTTTCCAGAACAGTAATCAGTATGGTCTTGATATAGCGGTCGGTGGCATCTTTAACCTCAAAACGGAGCCGGTCGATTTCAACCTTGGAACCCTGTTTCGGAATCCGCCCGAAATGATGAACCAGCAGGCCGCCGATGGATTCATAGGGCCCGTCCGGAAAGGTTATGCCCAGTTTATCTTCCACGTCTTCAATGTCGGTTCTTCCCTGCACCAGAATTGTTTTTTCATCAACGATTTCTATCTGGCTTTCATTGTCATCGAACTCATCATCGATCTCACCGACGATTTCTTCAAGGATATCTTCAAGGGTTATGAGCCCCCGGGTCGTCCCGAACTCGTCAGTTACCACGGCAATATGATTTTTACGTTTCTGAAACTCACGAAGCAGATCAAGAATGGGTTTCTGCTCTGAGACAAAGTAGACCGGGTTGGCAAAGTCCTCTATATTGGGATATTCGCCGTTTTTCGCTGCGCTAGCCTTCAGCAGGTCTTTGACATGCACCACGCCGACAATACGGTCATTATTCCCTTTATACACCGGGGTCCTTGTATAACCGCTGTCAATCACATATTCTACAAGTTCAGGGACCGGAGTTGAGACCTCAACACTGCTGATCTCGATGGCCGGGGTCATGATCTCGGCGGCAAGCGTCTCCCGGAATTCGAAAATCGAGCTGATCATCTTCTCTTCAAGACTGGTGATCAGTCCCTGTTCTTCACCCTCTTCGAGCAGCTCCTGAATCTCGCTCTCGAGTTCCTCTTTTGTATCGGGCCCCCGATAAAAACGCAGGATTTCAAAAAACTTTTTTATTACACTCTTCTTTTCCTGGGTACTTTCCGACTCCGAGTCTTCTTTATTCATCTTCTTTTATGGTTTTCTCAAAAATTTTTCATGAATTGAAAAAGTTAATTCATACAATAGCCTAGCAGTAATCATTATCCATTTCAAAGTAAAGAATTACACCATGTTAAAGCCTACTGCGTGGTATAATATTAAATCTTATTTTACCCTTTCATTTATGAAATACGGTATTATTTCTTAACGTTGAGACCTCAAATCAACTGGAAAACACCCAGCCGGATATTTTCTCTTTAATAATTTTCCCGTCAAGACTATAGTATGAGGTTTTCGCGATTAGAATAAGATTTTTTTACAATCAGAAGAACATTTGCTTAACGCTATACAATACGAGGAACAGTTTGGAAGGAAAAGTACTCATCGCCAACAGAGGCGAAATTGCTATCCGAATCATGAATGCCTGTAAAGATCTGGGCCTGGATTATGTTGTAGTATACACAGATGCAGACAAAGACTCAGAGCACGTTCAACAAAACATCACCAGCGGACCGGATCAAAATGCCTGGCGCGTCACCAGCTACACAGATCCAAACGATATTTTTTCAGTTGCCGATCACACCGGATGCACAGCTATCCACCCCGGTTACGGTTTTTTCTCTGAAGATTATCGCTTTGCCCGCAGAGCCACGATTCGTGACAGAGCACTTACATTTATCGGCCCCAACTGGGAGGTAATTAAAAGCCTTGGTGACAAGATCAACACCAAGAGCGTTGCCAACCAGCTTGGAATACCAACCATCCCCGGTACCGATGCTCCCATTTACAATGAGATGGAAGCAGAAGAAATTGCCCAGAAACTTCTTGAAGATCAGATTGCCCAGGGTGTAAAAAACCCTTCAATCCTGGTCAAGGCAGCTGCAGGCGGCGGCGGTATGGGTATCGAGGAAGTAACCGAGATCGAACAGTTCAGGAGAATCTACCGTCAGTTGCAGAACTACGCCAAGCGCCAGTTTGGTGACGGCGGTGTACTGATCGAACAGTGTCTGAAAGATTTCAACCACCTCGAGGTTCAGCTCCTCTGCTCAAGACACGACGAGCGGATTCACTTCAGTTCCAGGAACTGCACCATCCAGTCAACCGGTCGTCAGAAGCGCGTCGAGGCAGCACCTGGTTTCTGCGCCACCTGTTTTGACTACGATTTTGATGAGAAAAAGGTTCTCCAGCAGATTGTCGACTACTCACTGAAACTTGCCGAATTTGTTAAATACGACAACGTCGGTACCTGGGAATGGATTGTATCACGTTCCGGACAGCCTTATCTGCTTGAAGTTAACACCCGTATTCAGGTTGAAAATGATATCTCCGCCAGAATCAGCTATCTCAACGGCGAACAACCAAACCTGATCAGAGAGCAGATCCGTCTGGCTCTGGGTGAAAAAATCGGCTACAAGCAAGGTGCCATTGAATTCAAAGGGGCAGCAATCGAACTCCGTATCGTTGCCGAGGACACCAACCGCGGGTTTGCCCCATGGATCGGCAAAATCACCGAGTTCAACATCCCCCGGTACGAATGGTCTACAGTTTACACCCACGTTCCGTTTGACAGACCATATACCATCCCCAGTGATTATGATCCGAACCTGGCGCTCGCACTGGTATGGGGAGAAAACATCGACATTGCGAAAAAGCGGGCAGCACAACTGATTGACGAGACCGTCATCAAAGGAAAGGACTCCAGCGGCGGTGATATTATCACCAATCTCAAGTATTTGAAGACTAACCTGCCGAGACTGCTGACGTTCTAGAGCTTACTTAACACAACAACTCTGTATGCAAGGATTCCGGGCAAATCGGTTTTTGCCGCATAACCGGAGCTATATCATATGAAAGAACAACTGAAACAACTGCAGAAAGTAGAAGAAAGGATATCCTATCTTCACCAGATCAAGGATTTCGCCAACTGGGGTAATCTCGAAGAATTCAAGGCCAGCTGTGACGCCCTGAGAAAAACAATTTACGATTTTTCCGAAGAAGAGATTAGCGCTAAAATCAGAAAACTTGGTGAATCCATTGCCTTTCTTGAAGAACGTGCTGAAGAACAGTTGACCCCGATGGAAAGGGTCAGGATTGTTCGCTCTACCCAGCGCTTCAGTCTTAAAGACATTCTCGAAAACGTCTATGAAGACTACACCGAGCTGGGCGGTGAGGAAGATGCCAACATCGACCCCGCGATGGTTTGTGCCAAGGCAACTCTGGTTCGTCGTGTCAAGGGAAAGACTGTTACCTCCTCAATCATGGTAATAGGTCAGGAATGCGGCCACGGTGAGGAGTTCAGAAACGGTGGTTCCTGTAAACCTGAAGGTAATGAGAAAGCCCTCAGATACATGAAAGTTGCCGAAACCGAAGGTATTCCGATCCACTTTTACATCTTTACTCCGGGTTCTTATCCGGTAGAAGAATATCCCGGCGCAGCACAGCAGATTGCCAGAAACATCTACACCATGACTAAACTGCGGGTACCGATGATTGCACTCTGCTCCGAAGGCGGATCCGGCGGTGCTGAAGCAATTGGTCTTGCCGACTACCGCATGATGGTAACCCATGGTTACTATTCGGTTATTTCCCCTGAGGGAGCTGCGGCCATTGAAGGAAAGATCAGAGAAGGCAACAAGGTCCCTAAAGAGTTGATTGAGGTCTGTGCAGACAGACTGCGTCTTACCGCAAAAGACAACCTGAAAAACGGCACCATCGACAAGATCATTCAGGAACCGCCGCTTGGCGCAAGACGTGATGACTTTGCCTTCTTTGCCGAACTGCGTGACGAGATGATCAAGGCCACCGACCGGGTAATTCTTTCATCCAAAAGTTTCAAAACTCTCAGGACTTACGAGATCGGCCGAAAAAAACACAAGACCGGAAAAGACGACGTTCAGGTTGAGCTTTCATGGGATTTGAACAGAGAAGAGATAAAACGCCTTCTTGCTAATCGCTCCCAGAAATATCTCAACATGGCAAAACACGGTTTTATTGGTGAACCGGAGGAAAATGAGACCCTGCTTGAGAAGACCCGGGTCAAGACCGAAAAGCTTTACTATACGGTCAGATATGATGTACTGAAAAACCACAAAAAACAGGTTCGAAAAGTACTCGATGACGTCTCCGGTGAAGGTCATGTTCTTCTCAAACGCATTACCAGACCAGTTACGGCTGTTCTTGATTTTCTCGACAATAAGGAAGAGAAAAAGCCAACCAGATTGATCACTTACAACGAATCAACCAACGGATCAAGCAACTTCACCGATCCACTGGAACTGACCGATACCTATACCAGTCCGCTTGCCAATCAGGACAGAACTGTAACCTGCCCGAACAGCGACACCCATGGCTGTAAAGACCTCTGGATTCCAGATCTGTACGGCGAATTCTGCGGTGTCTGTGAAAACTGCGGTCATCATTTCCCCCTGGAATACCAGTGGTATCTGAAAAATATTTTCGACCCCGGTTCGATCAGACTGTTCAACGAACATATCAGATCGAAAAACCCGCTGAATTACACCGGCTTCAATGAACGGCTTGAATCTTCACAGAAAAAGACCGGCAAGAATTCGGGTAACATGACTTTTCATGCCCAGGTAAACGGTATCCACCTTGTTACCACCATGCTCTATTCCGACTTCCGGAACGGAACAGTGGGATCAGCTGAGGGTGAAAAGTTTGTCCAGGCCTGTGAGGTTGCCAAGAGAAAGAAACGGCCGTTGCTTGCCTATGTCCATACCACCGGCGGCATCCGGATTCAGGAAGGAACTCTCGGTGTTATTCAGATGCCGAAATGCACCATGGCCGTACGCGAGTATATCGATTCCGGCGGATTGTATATCGTTGTGTATGACAACAACTCATACGCAGGACCGGTTGCATCGTTCCTCGGCTGCTCTCCTTACCAGTTTGCTGTACGTTCAAGCAGGGTAGGCTTTGCAGGACCAAGGGTTATCCGCGAAACCACCGGTATCGATATCCCGCCGGATTATCACTCAGCACGCAATGCATTAAAACGCGGTCACATTCAAGGTATCTGGGACAGACGTGAATTCAGAAGAAACCTGCACAAGGCTCTTCTGACCATGGGAAGCCCGAGCCTCTATTACAGATAGTATTTGAAGGGATGCAACTAGCACTTGCATCCCTTCTTTTCTAACAAATCAAACCCGGACTTTCTCTCTTAATGAATGCTGCCAAACACTTCAAGACAATTGCTGCTGCGTTTCTTGTTTTCTCTTTCTTCATCATTCATCCCGGTTATACCTCAGAATACAACACGCAGTTTGTGCAATGGCTGCAGCAATTCTACACCGAGGCCGAGAAGGAAGGAATACGACGCGAGACTATAGACAGATCGCTTAACCATCTTGTATCCCCGGACGCCAAAGTTCTTGAAAAGGCACAATACCAGCCTGAGTTTACCCTGACAATCTGGGAGTATCTTGATCCACGGGTAAATTCCATCTCTATCACGCGAGGCCAGCAGCTTTCACAGATGTATGATGCTGTTTTAACTGAGATAGAAAACCATTTTGGTGTAAGCAGAAACATATTACTGGCAATCTGGTCAATGGAGACATCATATGGTTCTATTCTCGAGAAAAAGGATCGCTTTTACTACGTTCCCCATGCTCTTGCCACCCTCGCATTCGGCGATCCTAAAAGAAGCAAATTCGGAAAAGAACAGCTGATCGCCGCGTTAAAGATTCTGGATGCAGGCGATATCAGCCAGTCTGAAATGCTTGGCTCCTGGGCCGGAGCAATGGGCCATACCCAGTTTATTCCGACAAGTTATCTGGCATACGGTTATGACTGGGATCATGACGGCAAGCGTGATATCTGGAACTCCGTTCCTGACGCCCTTGCCACTTCGGCAAACCTGCTGCAGAAAAATGGCTGGAAGTCAGGCAATACATGGGGATACGAGGTGTATGCACCGAAAGATGGCTTTAACTATGCAGGTATGACCAAGACCCTCGCCGAATGGCAGCAGCTTGGCTTTTCCCGTCCACAAAAGGCCCCTTTTCCACATCCGGATGACCGGGCCGAACTTAAATATATCGCCGGTGAGGAAGGACCAGCTTTTCTCATGACACGGAATTTCTTTGTCATCAAACGCTATAACAACTCCGATTTCTATGCACTGGCTGTCGGCCAGCTTGCTGATCGTCTGGCAGGGCATGGCGGCATGGTTCAACAGTGGCCCAGACCTTTCGGATCGCTTAATATCGACCAGAAATTTGAACTGCAGACCCTGCTGAAAAAAGGCGGCTTTTACGACGGAGAAATCGACGGTTATCTGGGTGCCGGTTCACAGGACGCTATCAAAGAATTCCAGCGTAAGACAAATCAGGAGGTTACCGGTGACCCTTCTGCTGCACTGCTTGATTCGTTACGAAAAAATATCAATTAATGGCCAATTCGACGGCTTTCTGATCCTCGCGAAACTGAACAGTATTCAAATCTTCCAAACGGTAGGTTCTGATAACCCCTGCAAGGGTGTCGACATATTTATTTCCTATCTCAGAGTACCCGGACAAGGTCTCTGCCAGCAGCATACCGCTGACCGTCCGCTTATTCGCTCTCATCCTCAACCGTCTTGTGCGCAGCCCGTCATATGCTGATACGCTATTGAGCAGCTGCAGATAATGACGGGTCGATGCACCGATGGAGTCGTAGGAAGCCACTTTGATTTTACCGCTCTTGCTCAAAATATATTTTTTCTTGGTTTCCGGCGGTCTGTGTACCCCATAAAGTGAATTCCCCTGTACAGCAAATCGTGATGTCCCCCAGCCGCTTTCAACAATTGCCTGAGCCAGCGCAAGCGACAGCGGTATGATATCAACACGTTTAAGCAGTTTGTCGAAATTTCTATTTTTAACCCCGTATGCTGTGCACATCCTGTTTAAAAATGCCTGTTCATGCCAGAAAAGCCTTTTGTGTCTGTCGACTTTTTCTTTGAGTGCAAGTATCTTTTTGCGTTCAGACGCGATACGCAGATTCTCACGGGCAATTACCGGCAGCAGAATAGAAATAAAGAGCTGTTTTCTGTCTTCAGGCTTTATTTCAGCCATATCAGGCGGCATAGTTTGAAGAAAAACCGGTGACACGCAATTACAGGCTCTGTTCTGTTCACGTGAGATCGTTTTACGGAAATATTCTACAGCATCTTCCGCAGAATGCAGTTCAACCCTGTCCTTTGGGCTGTCAAAATCAACGGTGCTGTAAGACGGTTTTTCACGCCCCCTGTCACAACCGGAGCACACTATTAATACCGCAATACTGCACAACAGGGGTATCGTTAGGCCTTTTATCTTCATTCCTGTTTTTCTGTTTATACCTTCTCGTTTCACAATTGTACTGTCACTTTCGAACACAAAACCGGTCAATATACCATTGACGCTTTACAAATTCAAAAAGGTGTTCATTGTTTGTGCGTATCAATCTCAATTTACATCACAAATTTACATTTTTACCAGGAGAGCACTATGTCCAGCAGTTTTGGAACCCTTTTCAAGATATCCACCTTCGGCGAATCACACTGTAAAGGCGTCGGAGTTGTCATCGACGGCTGTCCGCCGAAGTTTGAACTGACAGAAGCGGATATACAGCCGCAACTCGACCGGCGTCGCCCCGGACAGTCACAGCTGACAACCGACAGAGCAGAAACGGATCAGGTGGTTATCATTTCCGGAACAGAGCTGGGCAGAACCCTTGGCACCCCTATCTTGCTGCAGGTTGCCAACCGCGACCAGAGACCAACCGATTACGGCGACATGGAAACCATTCCGCGTCCCTCCCATGCCGATTACACCTATATGCAGAAATACGGTATTAAAGCCAGTTCCGGCGGCGGGCGATCAAGTGCCCGCGAAACCATCGGTACGGTGGCAGGCGGTGCTGTAGCATTAAAGATTCTGAAAGAAAAATATGACATTGACATCATCAGCTGGGTCAGCTCGGTGGGCGAAATCGATGCAAAGCCGGTTGATATCACAACCATCAACCGCGAACAGGTTGATCAGGATGCCACCCGATGCCCAGACAAAGAAGCCGCCGCAAAAATCACCGAACGGGTACTGGCATTGAAAGAAGCCGGTGACTCCGTCGGCGGTACTGTTTCCTGTGTTATTCGAAATGTCCCTGCTGGAATCGGAGAGCCGGTTTATGAAAAGCTCGAAGCCAAACTCGCTCAAGGCATGCTCGCCATTCCCGCCACCAAAGGTTTTGAAATCGGCTCCGGCTTTGCAGGAACCAGAATGCAGGGCTCTCAGCACAACGATCCTTTTGTAGTAAAGGGTGAACGACTGGGAACCGCAACTAATAATTCCGGCGGTATTCAGGGCGGCATTTCAAACGGTGAACCGATTGTTTTTCGAATTGCTTTTAAACCGCCTGCAACGATCTCGCTTGCCCAGGAAACCGTCGACTACTCAGGCAAAGAAACCAGACTCCAGGCAAAAGGAAGACACGATCCCTGCGTTGTCCCCCGGGCGGTGCCGATAGTTGAATCTATGGCCGCCCTTGTCATTCTTGACATGCTGCTTCGACAGGAAGCCAGAAAGGCACTCATGTAGCACCAGCTGGCCTCAGTTATTTAACGGATAGCCGGATTTGTTTTGGCGCTGATACCTTTTTTCAGCGCCTCATGGTTATAGACTGCGATAACATTTCTTCGCTGCAGCATTCCGATTACCCATCGTTCTTTCAGGTCTTCAACGACCGGTATTTCCTCAATGCCTTTTATATCGAAAAGCTCCATGGCAGTATAGAGGGAGTCATTGGGCGTAAGCGTTATGACATCACGATTGCAGATATCACCGACTTTCCAGTTAAGGCGTTCTTTTTCATCGTGCTGCAGAATATTCTTCACATCCTGCAGAGACACAATCCCGGTCATCTTGCCTGTCTCATCTATTACGGGGAAATAAAAACTGGTTTTTGCATTCATAAAGACTTGAATAAGATGCTGCGCATTTGCCTCTTCACTGATAAAGTCAACGTCTTCAGTCAGCGCCTTACCGACTTTGACAGATTGCATTATTGCAGCTTCTCTTCCCTCATGAATATCAATGCCCGCTCTCGAAAAATCAACGGTATCAATACTATCCTGTTTGAACTTTGTCGCAACAACCGTCCCGATGATCGCACTGACCATAATCGGAATAATAACCTGATAGTTGCCGGTGAGCTCAAAAAGAAGGAAAATTGCCGTCATCGGAGCATGGGTAGATGCGGCAAGAAACGCACCGATGCCAATAGTTGCGTATGCTCCCGGGGTAGCGGTCATGGTCGGCATAATCTTATTGACCACAGCGCCGAATGTTCCTCCGGACATTGCCCCGATAAACAGCGCAGGAGCAAAAACACCGCCTGCCCCGCCTGATCCCAAGGTAATTGCAGTTGCAAATATTTTCAGAAAAATCAGGCAGAACATAACCCATAATATACCGTGATTATGAAGAACCTGAGCGATGGATTCGTACCCGCCTCCTAAAATTTCAGGAAAGCCGATACCCATGACGCCAACGAGAAAAGCACCGGCAATCGGTTTGAGGAACGGATGCAGAGTAAACTCATTCCAGATATCACGAATTCTATAAAAGACGTGGATATAAAAAGCGGCCAGCAAACCGATAAACACTGCCATAATTGAGTACAGCGGCACCTCAACCAGGTAGTTAACGATCTGGTAATCCGGAATGTGAAAAATGCTCGTCTCTCCGAAGTACGCCCTGGTTACCATGGTGGAAATGGCCGATGCAATTACAAGAGCCGCAAATGATGAAATTTCAAAGGTCCCCAGCAATACTATCTCTGAGGCAAAAAATATCCCGGCAAGCGGCGCGTTAAACATTCCGGCAATACCACCCGCGCAACCGGCGGCGATATATACCTTCATACGCGTTCCTGATACCCGGGAAAATTGGCCGACCTGAGCCCCGGCGGCTCCGCCGATCTGTGCGATCGGCCCTTCAACACCTGCCGAATTGCCGCTGCCGACAGTAAGAGCGGTGGAGACAATCTTCAGGACAATGGTTCGACCCTTGATGTAGCCACCCTCCAGATTGACTTTTTTCAGAAACTTTGGAAAGCCGTAACCGTTTACTTCACCAGGAAAAAAATAAGCAAGGGGAATAAGAAGAGCGACACCGGTCATGGGAATCAGCGGCAGCAGCAAGAGATGCCAGCCGCCCTGATCAATCCCGAGCAGATCGCTACCCTGATCCATAAACACAATACGACAATACCTCACCGATTCACGGAAAACGATATTACAGAGTCCTGCCATTACACCAATCAGACTGGCAATGACAACCATCCTCGTGTTATCCCCGGGAAGCAGTTTTCGTAATGTGCGTTTCATTTTCAGATAAATCGATACAACAGGTAACCCGTTTTTTTGACTTGATGAAGAGACAAATACCTGGGCACCATACATTGCATCGGGTAATCGTTCAATTCTCAATTGCAAAAATTTCGTTCGATAGGCTTTTTCCACCAAAAAAAACTGAACTCAGCCCAGTTTTTCAGCAAATTTGCAGATTCTCCATTCAGTCTTGCCTATTTTTCATATTTTTTCAAAGTTAAGCATGGAAAAAAAGGTACATCTTGAGTAAATTGAAACTCTTTGCTTAAATACCTGCTGTTTTTTACAAAAATGGCAGAGACCACTAGTCTATGCACAGAGTATTACAGCCGATGAGGCTATTTTTTACGAAATGACTCCCCAACGCCCTGCTCTCAGCAGTATTTTAGACCACCTCGCCCCGACCAGGGGATTTATCCTGCTCATTCTCTCTGTTTGCATTGGCGCTGGAACCGGACTTGCCGCAGTACTCTTTATCAAACTCATCTACACTATTCAGCACTTTTCCTATACCGTCCTGCCTGAGCTCGTTCCCCAGCTTGGTTATGGTGTATTTTTCATCGTGCCGATTATCGGAAGTCTGCTGGTGGGCCCGCTCATCCTCTTTGCCCAGGAAGCAAAAGGGCATGGTGTACCTGAAGTTATGCGCGCCCTTATCGTCAACGGGGGACGGATTCGTGCCCGGGTAGCTGCTGCAAAAATTCTTGCCTCAGCACTCTGCATCGGCACAGGCGGTTCAGCTGGCCGTGAAGGCCCGATTGTCCAGGTCGGCTCCGCTCTTGGATCAACCATCGGCCAGGTTCTGCGATTATCCGATGAAAGGATAAGAAATCTCGTCGCCTGCGGTGCTGCCGCCGGAATAGCTGCGACATTCAATGCCCCGATAGCAGGAGTGGTCTTTGCCATCGAAGTACTGATGTCCGGCCTGCAGGTTCGCTCTTTCGGCAATGTTGTTATCGCCTCCGTCTCTTCAGCTGTTGTCAGCAGGATATTTCTCGGTGATCGTCCGGCCTTTGATGTCCCCGCCTACACCATGGATTCACCGATATCAATTATTTTCTATCTTATCCTCGGTCTTATTGCGGCTCTTGTCGGCATCGGCTTTATCAGGATGCTCAACCGGGCGGAGATAATCTTTGACAGCTGGAAATTCCCGCAGATTTTCAAACCTGCAATCGGCGCTGCTCTTCTAGGTGTAACCGGTTTTATTTACATGCATTTCCCTGCTCTGTCGCAATCGCGTCACATGCCGCAAATGTATGGCTCCGGTTTCCATTACATCGAAGGGGTGCTGCAGGGCAATGTTGCCTGGTGGATTCTAGCCGCTCTGGTTATTCTCAAACCGCTGGCCACCTCCTTCACCCTGGGTTCCGGAAACTCAGGCGGTGTTTTTGCGCCGTCACTTTTTACCGGTGCCATGCTCGGCGGCGCCCTGGGTCATTTCTTTGAAACAATGTTCCCTGGCGTTGCCGGTACTTCCGGAGCATATGCACTTGTCGGCATGGCGGCTCTTTTTTCGGCGACCGCCAGAGCACCGCTCACAGCAATGCTCATCGTCTTTGAAATGAGCAACGACTACCACCTGATTCTGCCTTTGATGGTAGCAGGTGTTACGGCAAGTTATTTTGCCCAGTGGCTGCACCCCGAATCAATCTACACAATCAAGCTTGCCAAACGCGGCATACGATTCTTCGAAGGCCGCGATATGGATATTATGCAGGGTGTCCAGGTTAAGGAAGTTATGCGAAAGAACCCGGTCACCGTGCATCGGGATCAGTCTATTCATGATGTCATGGCGCTCTTTCAGGAAACCAACCTCCTCGGTTTTCCGGTTCTCGCCGACAATTATAAACTTTTCGGCATCGTAACCCTTCAGGATATTCACAGGGCACAAGCTCAGGACAATTTTGACGCATCTACCATGACCGCGGCCGATATTGCAACCGAATCACCCATCACCGTTTTTCCTGACGAGCCTATATGGCAGGCAATCCGGAAGATGTCTCCAAGAGACCTAGCCCGTCTGCCGGTTGTAAGCCGGACTGACGCCAGCACACTGGTTGGAACTATCAGCCGCAGTGATATTCTTCGCGCCTATGATGTCGGCGTGGTCCGGAAACAGCGAGGCAAAATGACCGAAGACCAGACTGAACTGCGAAAAGCCACTGAAAACGGCTTCGTGGAGTTCGTGCTGACTGAAGGTGATCGCTGCAACAGGGCCAAAGTAAAGGATCTGCCTCTTCCGGAAACCGTTAATCTGGTATCCATTCAACGCGGCAACCGGGTTATCATTCCCCGGGGCTCAACCCAGCTTGTCAGCGGTGATGTGGTAACGGTGTTTGGTCGTCTTGAAGATATCCACGACCTGAAAGATTTGCTTAATTCCTGTCCGATCCCTCAACAGGATGAGGATGAACACAACCTGTAAAAACAGCAGGGTGTTAATCCTGCTGTTTCAATTTTTCCCGCTCTTTTTCGTACTCATCAATAGAGTAGTCGAGACTTTGAAGACATTCCGTCTGCTGCTCCCCTTCCAGTTCATAACAGCGTCGCTCCTGCATCATCTTCAATCCCTGATGATATGCCCTGCCGCTGCATCCACACAACAGCAGAGCCTGGATAATTACCGGAAGAATGAGAAAAACTCTACACATCAAGGTAGTCGAGTATTCCCTGAGCTGCCTTTCTTCCCTCATCGATTGCTGTCACCACCAGATCAGAGCCTCTTACGTTATCTCCGCCGGCAAAGACTTTTTCATTGGATGTCTGAAAGGCAAACGGACGATCGTGTCCGGTATCGATTCGGTCCCGATCCGTCAGGGCTATATTGAAGTCAGCAAACCACGCAGGCGGACTCGGTTTAAAACCGAAAGCGACAATAACCGCATCGCATTCGATGGTGAATTCAGAGCCAGGAACCGGTTCCGGTCTGCGGCGTCCTTTTTCATCGGGTTCACCAAGAGCAGTCTTCATCCCCTTCATACCGACAACCCTGTTCTTGGCATCAACCTCAATGTCAATCGGCAGAAAGTTCCAGATGAACTGGCCGCCCTCTTCCTTTGCATTATGCACCTCACGGGCTGATCCCGGCATATTCTGCTCGTCACGGCGATATGCGCAGGAAACCTCACTTGCCCCCTGACGGATAGCGGTACGAACACAGTCCATGGCAGTATCTCCACCGCCAAGCACTACCACCCGTTTGCCCGCAAGATTGACGTAATCAAGCGCCTTTTCTTCAATTTCAAGTAGATGCTGCGTGTTGGCAATGAGATAAGGAAGCGCCTCATAGACCCCTTGCGCATCTTCATGCCCATAACCGCCTTTTATGGAGGTATAGGTTCCGGTTCCGAGAAAAACAGCATCATATTCTTCTAGGAGCTTGTCAAAGCTCACATCAAGGCCGATCTCAACACCCAGTTTAAACTCGATGCCCATTCCTTCAAATACTTCGCGTCTTCTGCGCATTACCTGCTTATCCAGCTTGAATGACGGGATACCGAAGGTCAACAGGCCACCGATCTCTGCATGACGGTCAAAGACAACCGGTTTCACCCCGTTGCGGATCAGGATATCGGCACAACCGAGCCCGGCGGGTCCGGCGCCGATCACAGCAACTTTTCTGCCGGTATCAGGCACCTTGCTTAAATCAGGACGCCAGCCCTGCTCAAAAGCGGTATCGACGATATATTTTTCAACACTGCCGATGGTCACCGCGCCGTAATCTTCATAAATGGTACAGGCGCCCTCACACAAGCGGTCCTGCGGACAGACCCTGCCGCAGATCTCCGGCAGGCTGTTTGTCTGGTGACACAGCTCGGCCGCCTCAAAAATTTTCCCTTCCCTGGCCAGTTTCAACCAGTCGGGAATATAGTTGTGAACGGGGCACTTCCACTCGCAATAAGGATTACCGCAGCCGAGACAACGATCGGCCTGCATTGCCATCTGAGAAGGCTCAAACGGGTTATATATCTCAACAAACTGCTTCTTTCTTTCCGCAGCCTTTTTCTTTTGGGGATCGACGCGATCGACCTCTATGAACTGAAACAGATTCTTGCTCATCCTTTCCTCCTATTGTGCATGGATAAGAAGCTCTTTTTCAGAACCACCGGTGTGGCCCAAAAGATCTTTCACGTCCATCGTTTTGGGTTTTATCAGCCTGAATTTCCGACAGCACGACTCATAGTCATTCAAGAGCGCTTCTGCAAATTTGCTGCCGGTCCTGTCAACATGCTCGACGATAATGGAACGAAGATTTTCCTGATGGATGACTGAATCGCTCAGGTTGACTATTTCAACAAATTCAGGGTTGAGTTTTGCAGCAAAGGTATCATTTTCATCATACACATAGGCAAAGCCGCCGGTCATACCGGCGCCGAAATTGACGCCTGTCCTGCCAAGAATGGTGACCACGCCACCGGTCATGTATTCGCAGCCGTTATCGCCAATGCCCTCAACCACAGCACGCGCACCGGAATTCCGCACAGCAAAACGTTCACCGGCACAACCTGCAGCAAAGAGCTTACCGCCTGTTGCACCATAAAGGCAGGTATTTCCTATAATAGATGATCTGTGAGCAACAAAGCTGACGCCCTCAGGCGGTCTGATGACAAGGCTGCCGCCGGCCATTCCCTTACCGACATAGTCATTGGCATCACCAGTCAGGGTCATGGATAAGCCGCCTGCATTCCAGGCACCGAAACTCTGGCCGGCAGTACCGGTGAAAGAAAGGCTGACTGTACCATTTTTCAATCCGTTATTGCCATGAAGTGCTGCAATAATGCCCGAGAGTCTGGCCCCTACTGAACGATCAGTATTATGAATCGGATAGTGAGCGCTTACCTGTTCTTTATTGATCACATTTTCTTCAAAGGCCTCGGCAAGAGAATTATTCAGCACACCGGGATCATGCGGTGTATTGGCCTCGGTCGCATACAATGTGCTTCCCTTCGGCACTATCGGAGCATAAAGAAGAGCTGAAAGATCGAGTTTCTTCTGTTTATCAGTCTCACCGTCGATCCTCTCCAGCAGGTCAACCCTGCCGATAAGATCGGTCAACTTGGCAATCCCAAGTTCAGCCATGATCTCACGGGTCTCCTGCACAATGAACTTGAAGTAGTTCATAACCATATCGGGCAGACCTTTGAAATGCTCTTTTCTGAGCGTCTCATCCTGCGTTGCCACACCGGTTGCACAGTTGTTGAGATGACATATTCTCAGATATTTACAGCCCAGGGCAACCATCGGCCCGGTTCCGAAACCAAAACTCTCAGCACCGAGAATGGCGGCCTTAACAATATCAAGGCCGGTCTTCAGCCCACCGTCCACCTGCAGGCGGACCTTATGACGCAGGCCGTTTTCAACCAGCGCCTGCTGGGTTTCAGCAAGGCCAAGCTCCCATGGAGAACCGGCATATTTGACAGAGGTCAACGGACTCGCACCGGTTCCACCGTCATAGCCGCTGATGGTGATCAGGTCGGCATTAGCCTTTGCCACACCGGTTGCAATGGTGCCGACACCGGGCTCTGAAACAAGTTTGACTGAAATAAGCGCCTTATTGTTGATCTGTTTGAGATCAAATATCAGCTGCGCCAGATCCTCAATGGAATAGATGTCATGATGAGGCGGCGGTGAAATAAGAGTCACACCCGGGGTTGAGTGTCTCAGTTTAGCAATATAGACAGTTACCTTGTGGCCCGGAAGCTGACCGCCTTCACCTGGTTTTGCCCCCTGGGCAACCTTGATCTGAATAACCTCGGCATTCATCAGGTATTGCGGAGTCACCCCGAAACGCCCTGAAGCAATCTGCTTTATTTTAGAAATCTTTTCAGTATTGAAACGAACCGGGTCCTCACCGCCCTCACCACTGTTAGATCTGCCGCCCAGACGATTCATGGCGATGGCCAGAGCTTCGTGAGCTTCAGGTCCTAAGGCGCCGATAGACATGGCAGCCGAATCAAAGCGTTTGTAGAGTCCTTTCGGCTCCTCCACCTCATTGACGCTTATCGACTCTTCAGTTTCTTTAATTTTCAAGAGATCACGAAGACAGGCTACCGGCCGGCTGTTCACGTGGTCTGCATAAACTTTATAATCCTCGTAATTGCCTGATCGTACAGAGATCTGGAGGCTTTTGACCACATCGGGATTATAGGCGTGATACTCGCCGCCGTAGACAAACTTGAACAGACCGCCCTGTTGCAACGGTTTATGCAGTTTAAAGCCAAGCTTGTTCAACTGCTCCTGATCTTTCTGGAAGTCTTTATAGCCTGCGCCCTCGATTCTGGAAGAAATCCCTTTAAAGCAGGTCTCTACCACCTCACGGTGCACACCGATAAGCTCAAAAAGCTGAGAGCTGCGATAGGATGCAACCGTTGAAATGCCCATCTTGGACATAATTTTCAACAACCCTTTTTCAATACCTTTACGGTAATTGGCCACTACTTTTCGAGCCGGCAGTTCGAGAGTGCCTTTTGCAACCAGATCACTCAGTGTCTCATAGACAAGGTATGGATAAATCGCCGTTGCACCAAGACCGATCAGCACCGCATAATGATGCGGATCACGAACGCTGGCTGTCTCGATAATGATGTTGGTATCGCAGCGCAGACTGGCGTCAGCAAGAGCCCTGTGTACAGCACCAACCGCCATAGCTGCGGGAATCGGTAATCTGTTTTCGCCGATCTCTCGATCCGAGAGGATAATCAGCACTGCCCCGCTTTGCGACTGCTGTCTTGCCTCGTAGACAATGCGGCCGATGGCCTGTTTCAAGCCTTCTTCCGGGGTATAGGTGATATCGAGTTTATAGTAACGATACTGAATAGCCTCAAGGCTCTTGAGCTGGTGCAGATCACTGTAAACCAGAATCGGCGAATTGAACTGAACCCTGTGGGCATGTCCCAGGGTCTCGTTAAAGACATTCATCTCACGGCCGATGCAGGTGGCAAGCGACATGACATGTGCCTCACGCAACGGATCAATCGGCGGATTAGTTACCTGGGCGAACTTCTGCCTGAAATAATCGTAAAAAGAACGAGCCCCTTTTGACAGTACTGCCATGGGTGCATCATCGCCCATGGAGGCAACCGCTTCCTGGCCGTTTTCGCCAAGAATACGGATGACCTGATCGATTTCCTCGCGGCTGTAGCCGAACACCTTCTGATAGGTTTTCAGCTGATCGTCGCCCATCTCAGCTACACCGATCTGATCTTCTTCAATCTGCTCAAAGGGTACGAGGCGGGTACGGCAGCTTTCCAGCCATTTTTTATACGGGTGATGCGATTTTAACTCCTGATCAATATCCCACGATTTCCAAACTTTATTCGATAAAGTATCGACCACCAGCAGCTCACCTGGTCCGACGCGTCCCTTTTCAACAACCTCGTCCTGACCGTAATCCCAGATACCGATCTCTGAAGCAAGGGTTATCAGCTTATCCTTGGTCACCACATAACGGGCAGGACGCAGGCCGTTCCTGTCAAGACCGCAGGCGGCGAAACGCCCATCACTCATTACAACACCGGCTGGGCCGTCCCACGGCTCCATGTGCATGGAGTTGAAATCATAGAAGGCTCGGAGATCTTCATCCATCTCCGGATGATTCTGCCATGCAGGCGGGATCAGCAGGCGAAATGCCCTGAAGATATCCATGCCGCCTGCAAGAAAGAGTTCGAGCATATTATCCAGGGTCATGGAGTCGGAACCACTCTCGCTGATAAATGGTGCGGCATCCTGCAGGTCCGGCAGAAGCGGTGAGCGGAACTTGTAGGTCCTGATTTTTGCCCACTGCCGATTACCGGTAATGGTGTTGATTTCACCGTTATGGGCAAGGTAGCGAAACGGCTGGGCAAGCGGCCACTTGGGCATGGTATTGGTTGAAAAGCGCTGATGAAACAGGCAGATTGATGACTGCATGCGAAGATCGGCAAGATCTTTGTAGAAAGCCGGCAGATCAACCGGACGGCACAGTCCCTTGTAGATAACCACCAGATTAGAGAAACTGGCAATATAAAAATCTGCATCTTCTTCGGCCACTCGCTTTTCGATACGGCGTCGCACCATGTATAGGCGGCGCTCAAAATCTTTTGCGCCCCAGCCCGAAGGGGCGTTGACGAAAAGCTGCTCGATTACAGGCATGCTGCTAAGGGCGAGATCACCGAGAACAGAGATATCGACCGGAACCTTTCTCCAGCCAACCGCGGTCAGCGTTTCTTTGGCGAGTTCCTGTTCTGTTATGCGCTTAGACCGCTCGGCGAGATTGCTGTCGTTACTGAGAAACATCATACCGACTGCGTAGCGGCTGCCGAGTTTCCAGCCGAGTTCACAGGTTACAGCCCTGAAAAATGAGTCTGGTTTCTGCAGCTGAAGACCGCAGCCGTCGCCGGTCTTGCCGTCGGCATTGACACCGCCCCGATGCGCCATCCTGGCCAGCGAAGAGATTGCTGTTCTGACCAGCTTATGGCTGGGTTCTCCTTCTGTATGGGCTATAAGTCCAAACCCGCAGTTATCGCGAAATTCTTCCGAATTATAAAGTTTTTTTGCTTCTGTCATTATGTCACACCTTTTTTCATCTTATCGATGAAAAGATTCAAGTAATACTGATTCTTATAAAATAATGATTATAGTACCGCATTGCCAGATCAGGCAAAAGTACTTTTTCTTATAGCAGGAGAAATCAGCCTATGTCGCGTTTCCAGTATATTTCAGATTTCAACGTCTCCAAAGATCTTCTCTATAAGTTTCATGCCAATCCCGGCGCTCTGGATCGACTGCTGCCACCCTGGGAAAACACATCCATCATCAAAAGAGCCCAAAACATCGCTCCCGGCAGTAAAGTGGAGCTGAAAATGCATTTCGGTCCTATCCCATTTACTTATAAAGCTCTTCATGTCAAAGAGCAACATGGTGAAGTCTTCCAGGACATTCAGGAATCCGGTCCTTTTGCATCCTGGAGCCATACCCATATCTTCAATCAAACTGAAGAGGGTGCAAGGCTCACTGATTCGGTTGACTACCAGCTACCGCTGCATGCTCTCACTCGATTTGTCAAAAAAGAACTGACCCGCACCTTCAAACACAGAGAAGAAGTTTTACGTCACGATCTTGATCTGCATAAGAGGTACAGTGAAGATCCGCTGACAGTTCTCATTTCCGGAGCAAGCGGTGTGGTCGGCAGGCATCTGGTCCCTTTTCTTACCACAGGCGGCCATACTGTCTATACCCTGGTGCGGCGAGCCGCCGACTCCCAGAAAAACGAGATCTACTGGAACCCTGCAAAAGGTGAGATAGACAGAAAGAGCATCCCGAAGCTTGATGCGGTTATACATCTTGCAGGCGAATACATCGGCCTTGGCCGCTGGTCCGAAGAAAGAAAA
>QKIH01000140.1 GCA_003249645.1 Desulfobulbaceae bacterium
CAATCAAATAATATTCAACAAGTTTATGTGAGCAAAATATAGGGTTTTTGTTAGAATTGAGTTATTAACAATGTTATCAAGAGTGAATTAAAAAAGTTTTAACAAAGCACTGTTGAAATATTGTTGATAAATGGTTCATGGTGAAAAAACAGTTTCTTTTGAAGATAAAAAAATTGTCGAAAAAACAATTATATACTAATAAAATTATTTCTTCCTAATCTAGTGGAAAGTAGTAAATAATTCAATAAAATAATCCCTTTTTGTAATGGAATATTCAAAAAAGAACAATCTGGAACAGAAACTGAATAAATATATTGTAACTGCTTTAAATAATAATATTTTTTCAGGTGTTTCAGTGGCTGTTTCTCAACTGAGCATAAACGGCTTTGAAAGGTTTATTCTCAACGCCGGAAAAACAGATTTTGAAAAATCTTCTCAAGATATTGAAAACAATGTTTTTTTTGATCTTGCTTCTCTTACAAAGCCCTTAGTAACCGTACTGTCTCTTTTTCAACTAGTCCGGCAAAAAAAGCTTTTTATCTCAGATAAACTGGAGACTATTTTTTCGGAGAAACATCTCCCATTTCACAACGGTGTTACTGTAGGACAGCTGTTAAGTCATTGTTCCGGTATGAGTGCACATAAGGAATTTTTTAAACGGCAGGATCTTCTGCATCAAAAAGATAAAAAGAATGCGGTAATAGAAGCTGTTTTCAATGAAAGGCCGGAATATGCTGCAGGAACGAAGCATGTTTACAGTGATCTTGGATTTGTGATTTTAGGTCAAATAATTGAAAAAATTTCCGGCATGAATCTCAATGATTACTGGCTTGAAAATATTTGTAATCCGATTGGTCTGAAAGATTATTTTCTTTTTCCACCATCAGATGAAGAGAAAACTTTTGCGGTTACCGGAATATGCCCCTGGACGAAACGAAAACTGGCGGGACTGGTTCACGATGATAATTGTCGATTTATGGGCGGTGTTGCCGGTCATGCGGGTTTATTCGGTACTGTAGAGGGTGTTTGTGCATTATGCGAAATTATTCTTCAGTCTGTAGAAGGTAAAGGAAACTATCTCGATTATTTTGACGGCTTGGATGAATGGGTGAAACGAAGAGAACGATCCAATTGGTCCTACGGTTTTGATATGGTATCAAAATATGGTTCTTCAAGCGGAAAATATTTTTCACCTACCAGTATAGGTCATCTCGGTTTTACAGGGGTCTCTTTCTGGATTGATCTGGAACAGCAGATAATAATCGTTTTATTGACTAACAGAGTGCTGAATCCTACTGATAATCGAGAAATTAAAAAATTTAGACCATTGATTCATAACAAAATAATGGAATTTCTCTTATCGGGTGAAAACGGTTGATTTAACCGATTTTTATAAAAAAGCTATGGCCGTCATTACCACTTTTTTCGCCAATATACTCATGTTTGGTATTTTGGCACCATACGGCGAAATCCACCCCTGAAGCAGGACTTGAAGTTAGAATCTGAACTATTTCACCGCTGCGCATTTCGGCTATCTTTTTCTTGGCCCGTAGCAGTGGTAGAGGATTATGAAGATTTTTAGCATCGAAAACTGAATCTGCTTGAACTGTATCTGGTGCTGTAAATGATTCTGTCATGGGTCATTAACAAAAGGTAAATGTATAATAGTTTTTATTCTATGTAATTTATATCATTTATCCCGTCTGAAAAGCCAGAAATTTAGTCATAAAATACATATTGAAACAGGAATAATAATAAAATTAATCTATCATGAAAGGGTAAATAAAAAAAATTAAGGTTTCAGGATGATAGAAAAAAATATACTGCGTAAACAAATTTTGGCAGCTCGCGATGAGCTGGATCAGAATAAAAGAAAATTTTTAAGCGAAAAGATTTTTCAGCAATTTTCAATCTTCTTAGAAGATAAAAAAATAGACACAGTTTATGTCTATCTTCATTTCGGTTCAGAAGTTGAGACAACTGCGATAATAAATCATCTCTTTGATTGTTCTAAAACAGTAGCAGTACCAAGAACTGACCGACTGAAAAAATCAATGAATGCAGTTATTGTCGGGAAAAATTTCAAAACTGTATCAGGTGCTTACGGTATAAGTGAGCCTGATCATTCGTTTACAGAGTTATTAGAGCCGTCTGATATCGATTGTGTGATACTACCAGGTGCGGTATTTGATCGCCATGGCGGAAGAATTGGTTATGGCGGTGGATATTACGACATTTTTCTTAATAAATGCAGAGAAAATATTGTAACTGTTGGTATGGCATTTTCCTTTCAGGTAAAAGAACATATTGTGCAGGAAGAACACGATGTCAGACTGAAGTATGTCATTACAGAAAATGAAATTTTGAGCTGTGTAAAAGGATAGAAAAATATTAAAATAAAGTAATTAAATTAATGTGTTACATTGGTGTAATTCACTATCAAGTTTGGTTTGCAAAAAAAAAAATGAACATGTAGACTTAATTATTATTGACGCTCTAACTTCCGGAGAAATCGTTGTATACACAAAAGGCTAAAATTCTTGTTGCCGATGACGACAGCATGGTAAGAAGTACCGTTTCCAAGATTTTGGAAATGTTTGGCCATGAGGTGGTAACTGTTAGTGATGGCAAAGAGGTAATAGAAATTGTTACCGATGAATTCAATGTCATCATCCTTGATATCAACATGCCCGGTTTAAATGGCTTTGAAACTATTAAAGCTCTTAACACCATGGATCTTGAAATACCGGTTCTGTTTCTCACAGGAGCAGGATCAATGGATTATGCAGTTCAGGCCATTAATTTGGGTGCTTATGATTTTCTTACCAAACCGATCGGTGATCTCGACATATTCAATGTAAAGATTCGTCGGGCAATTGAGAAGAGAATGTATGTACTCAAAGAGCGTGAGTACAAGGCTAATCTGGAAGATGATATAGAAAAAAAAGCAGCCCAGCTGGAGAAACAGAATAAGCTTCTTCAGAAATACAGCTCCAGTCTTGAGAATGCCACCGTTTCATTAATGACCAGTTTACAGAATGCAATGGAGGAAAAAGACTATTATACTGCCGGTCATACAATGCGGGTAACGGAATATGCATTGATGCTGGGCAGGGCGATGGGGCTTCATTCTGACGATCTCCTTACTCTAAGAAGAGCCGCACAGTTTCACGATATCGGCAAACTGGTCATTGATTTATCATACATCCAGAAACCCGGTAAATTGAATGAAGAGGAATGGAAGCTTATCAAGAAGCATCCAGGTGTAGGGGCAAATATTATTAAGCCATTGAAATTCATGGAAAAAGAAGTAACAATTATTCGTCATCATCATGAAAGAATGGATGGAAAAGGATATCCGGATGGTTTAACGGGTGACCAGCTTGACCAGCTGACAAAAATTCTTATCGTGGTCGACAGCTATGATGCCATGACTTCAAAAAGAAATTATAGAAAAAACCTTAAAATGGACGAAGCTTTGAGTGAACTCATTTATTGTTCGGGAACTCAGTTTGATCCGGAAACGGTAAAATATTTTGCTGAAACTATCGTTGAATTTACGCCCACTCAAAGTGTTTTTTCTCAAGAAACTATCGATAAGGTCTATACAAACAGGTAGACGTTTACTATAAAGCGACAAAAAAAGAGTTTTATTATGAAGATCAGCAGGGAAGAAGTAGAGCATGTTGCCCGTTTGGCCAGACTTAATCTGAAAGAAGAAGAACTGGCAAAGATGACGGAACAGCTCGATAATATATTGAGTTATGTGGATAAGCTGGGTGAGTTGGATACAGAAAATGTCAAAGAGACAACCCATGCATTTTCCATTTCCAATGCATTCAGGGAAGACAAAGTAAAACCGTCTCTTGATCAGGTTGAAGCATTGAAAAATGCTCCTGCTCAGGACGGTGAATCTTTTGTAGTTCCGCGAGTAATTTAAGGGTATCTGCGGACTTTTTCGGGTCTGCTTTTTTTGAGGTTTTTAGATGAATTTATACGAACTCAGTATCGGACAGGCGGCTGCTTCTCTTGCTAAAGGAGAAATAAGTTCGGAGGAATTGACCAGGAGTTGTCTTGATCGGATTGCAGAAGTTGAAAAAGATATCCATGGTTTTGTTTCTCTTGATCCTGAAAGTGCATTAAAACAGGCTGAAAAGGCAGATGAGCGGATAAAAAAGAATGAGGGCGGTAAACTTTGCGGTGTACCTCTTTCAATCAAAGATCTTCTGTGTACCAAAGGTGTGAAGACTACCTGCGGCTCAAAAATGCTGGAAAATTTTGTTCCGCCATATAACGCAACGGTTGTCGAAAAACTCGAACAGGAAGGTATGGTCATGCTGGGAAAAGCTACCATGGATGAATTTGCCATGGGATCAACCTCCGAGACTTGTGCCTTTGGTGTACCCAAAAACCCGTGGAATAAAGAATACGTGGCAGGCGGGTCATCCGGTGGTTCAGCTGCAACAGTTGCCTCCGGTGAGTGTTTAGGATCATTGGGTTCTGATACGGGGGGGTCGATTCGACAGCCGGCATCTCTTTGCGGCGTAGTTGGTTTAAAACCGACCTATGGTCGAGTATCTCGTTATGGCCTTGTTGCATTTGCTTCTTCGCTGGATCAGATAGGTCCGCTGACTAGAAATGTCGAAGATTCAGCAATTATGATGAATGCTATTGCAGGGTACGATGAAAAAGATTCCACCTCGGTTAACAAGGAAACTATTGATTATACCTCTGCGCTTGTCGATGGTGTGAAAGGACTGAGAATCGGTGTACCAAAGGAATATTTCGGAGAAGGCCTTGATCCGGAAGTGGAGAAGACTGTTCGAAACAGTGTTGAGCTCCTGAAAGAAGCTGGTGCCGAAGTGGTTGATATCTCTCTGCCACGTACAGATTACTGTGTTGCTGTCTATTATCTCATTGCACCAGCTGAAGCTTCATCGAATCTTGCACGTTATGATGGCGTTCATTACGGGTATCGTGACCAAGATGCAAAATCTCTGATTGATCTTTATAAACAGAGCAGATCACACGGTTTTGGCGACGAGGTAAAAAGAAGAATCCTGATCGGAACCTATGCTCTCTCATCAGGATACTATGATGCCTATTATAAAAAGGCGTCCAAGGCAAGAACACTCATTCTCAATGATTTTAAAGCAGCCTTTGAAAAATGTGATGTCCTTGTTTCGCCTGTTACACCGACTCCTGCCTGGAAAATAGGTGAGAAAAACGATGATCCGTTAGCAATGTATCTTAGCGATATCATGACTCTGTCAGCTAATCTTGCAGGTATTCCCGGCATGTCGGTGCCGGGCGGATTCAGCAGTGATGGTCTTCCCATCGGCATTCAGCTTCAAGGTTTGCACTTCAGAGAGGATGTGCTGCTGCGTGTTGCCCATAACATCGAGCGCGAACTCGGTATATCAAACACAATACCGCGCTAGTTATGGCTGATAATATAATTACAATCGACGGACCTTCCGGAGTCGGCAAGTCGACCATAAGCCGTAAGGTTGCTGTGTTTCAGGGCTTTACTTATCTTGATACCGGGGCGATGTACAGGGCTGTCGGTCTTCATATCGTTAATAACGGTGTGGATGAGAGCAGCAAAGAAGCTTTGAAAAAGTGTCTCGAATCGATAGAGATTACGCTTATTCCTGCTAAAACCGAGACTGATGATGTCGGTGTTCTTCTTTTTGGCAAGGATGTAAGCAAAGAAATTCGAACACCTGAGATGGCAATGGTGGCATCAAGAGTATCCGCTATTCCGCTTGTCCGTCAGAAACTTACTGAAATGCAGCGCATGATAGGATCGAAAGGTGCTATAGTTGCTGAAGGAAGGGATACTGGAACGGTTGTTTTTCCGGGTGCTGCGAATAAGTTTTATCTCGATGCAAAGGCTGATGTCAGGGCTGATCGAAGGGTGAGACAGCTTGAACTGTCCGGCAAAAAAGTCGATCGTGAAGAAATTCTGCAGATGATAATAGAGCGAGATAAAAATGATAGTGAACGCACTGTTGCACCTTTGAAAAAAGCTGCTGATGCTCACTATATTGATACTTCGGCTTTAACGATAGAACAGGTAACAGAAAAGATACTTTCTCTGATATCCTAAGGTGTAAGGCTAGAGAACGAAAAAAGCCCTGTTCAATGAGATGAACCAGGGCTTTTTTTATTTGGATCTACTTCGTGCTTATTCGATAATGAAATCAGCGCGACGGTTTTGTGACAAGGAGAATTCATCCTGTCCAAGAAAGAGAGGACGCTCTTCACCATAACTTACGGTTCGCAGTTGGGATGAACTAATACCTAAATCAATCAGGTATTGTTTTACGGCCTGTGCACGTTTTTCACCGAGAGCAAGATTGTACTCGTTTGTTCCGCGTTCATCACAGTTACCGGCAATTAAAACCCGTACACCGGTTTGTTGAATATAAGCGGCATTGGTGACGAGTTTATCTGACATGTCTCCGCGAATGGTGATCTGATCAAAGTCGAAATACACAGGCAGGAGTTTATCGCTGCTGCGACCGTGCTGAGTCAGATATTCCCTGGTTTTCGCATCGGTATTCTCGTCGACAACCATGTTATTGACATCCTGAAAGGAGTTGGTTGTGTCATCAAGGGTTCCTTCTATTGATCCTTCAGAGTATTCGGCTTGAGGATAGGTGATATCTGTTCCGGTGTTCATACCTCCGTCAGCTGAGGTAGATCCTGGGGGTACAACGCTTTTCTTCGAACAACCACTGCCAACGACTATCAGTGAACCCAATAAAGCGGTGAGAAGCAGGGTTTTGAAAGCTGTTTGTTTCATATTTTCTCCGTTTTTTAGAGGCTATTTGGCTATGTTGCCAGTCGATTAATATGTCAGGTTGTTTACCATGCCTTATATTAGTCGTAATCCCTCAAAGATCAAGAGAATTTGTAATAATAGGTGGCTATTCACCAAGGTTGAATCTATATTCCAATGAAAATTAAAGACAGTAATTCAACTGGAAAATAACCTGAAATGAAAGCCATGGAAAGAGCACTGATAACTCCAGTTTGCAACTTTCCTATTCCTTGCTTAAACCATAGATTCTATACACGAAATAAAGCTCTCGGCTGATGCTCTTAATCTTGAGCTGAGTGAAATGAAAAGAAATAAAGGACTCGATACAAGACTCGAACATAGCTAAATGAAAACGAAAAACTCATATGTGGCAACGTGTACCAACGGTACAGAGAAACTGGTGGCCGGAGAGATAGAATCATTCGGCGGGAATATTGCAGATGTAAGCCGCGGCAGCGTGAGCTGGCTTGGCGATCTTGAAGCAGGATACAGAGCCTGTCTCTGGTCACGTTTCAGTTCCCGTATCCTTCTTAAGCTAATCTCTTTTCCAGTACCGGATGAGGATGCGCTTTATCGCGGGGTGTCCGGGGTACAATGGGAAGAACATATGGATTACGATACCAGTTTTGCCATTGATTGCACACTTTCTTCCGGAACGGCAATTACACACAGCCGGTTTGCAGCACTCCGCACAAAAGACGGTATCGCCGATTATTTTAACGAGCGATATGACAAACGCCCATCTGTCAAGACAGGGCGGCCGGACGTCCAGTATTTACTGCATATTGATTCGGAGAATACAGGTACAATCTATCTCGATCTTTCCGGTGAAAGTCTGCACAGAAGAGGGTACAGAGAAGAAGGGGTAATTGCGCCGTTGAAAGAAAATCTGGCTGCGGCCATTGTTGGCAGTGCCGGATTTTTAGAAAAAAATTACGATGTTGTACTGGATCCGATGTGCGGCTCAGCAACACTGCTGATAGAAGCAGCACTAATGTTTGGTGATATCGCTCCTGGGCTTTCGAGAAAATATTTCGGTTTTCTCGGCTGGCGAAAACATGATCAGCAGCTGTGGGATAAGCTGGTCGATGAGGCAATTGAACGGGAGGATAGGGGCTCTGAAAAAAAATGGCCGCAATTTACCGGTTATGATGCTGACTATCGGGCCATTAACGCAGCGAAGAAAAATATACTGAAAGCCGGACTTGAAGACAGAATACGGGTGAAAACAGCCTCTCTTGCCCAGTTGGACACACCCGGTGGAAGCGGGCTCATTGTCTGCAATCCGCCATATGGTGAGCGCCTCGATGAAAAGCAGGAGGTGCAGCAGCTTTACAGGGCAATGGGCCGAATTTTCTCTGCACATTTTGGCGGCTGGGATCTTGGTTTGTTTATATCCAATGCTGAATTCGGTGATCAGCTTGGCGTGAAATGGACGGATAAAGTTCCCCTGCATAATGGCCCTATCGCCTGCAAACTGTTACGCGGTACTATTGAAAAGCAGGAAGAACAGAAGCCCTTTGTCTGGCAGTTGTGCGATGTGACCATGGAAGGAGATCAGAATGATTTTGCCAACCGACTGAAGAAAAACAGCCGTCAGCTGTTAAAATGGGCTGCCAAGGAAAACGTCGAATGCCTGAGAGTCTATGATCGTGATATGCCGCAATTTAATTTCAGTGTCGATCTCTATGGCAAGTGGATTCATGTTCAGGAGTTTGCACCGCCGAAAACTGTTGATGAAGACAGTGCCAGAGAACGGATGAATCAGGGCCTCGAGGTTGTTCGTGAGGTATTCGGGGTTAATCGGGACAGGGTCTTTATCAAGACACGATCACGGCAGAAGGGCAAAAGTCAGTATCAGAAGAAGGCAAGTCGTGAAAAAATGTATGTAGTGAGAGAGGGAGAAGGCTATTTTCTGGTCAACTTTACCGATTATCTCGATACCGGACTTTTTCTTGATCACCGTAATGTTCGCCTTGAAATAGCACAGATTGCATCGGGAAAACGTTTTCTCAACCTGTTCGGCTATACCGGTGCCGCAACTGTACAAGCCTGTATTGGAGGTGCGTTCTCAACCACCACCGTTGATCTTTCTGCAAAGTATCTCGGGTGGGCGAAGATGAATCTTGCACTGAACGGCTATGGCGGTCCGTCACACCAGTTTGTCCAGGCAGACTGTGTGAAGTGGCTTGATGAATGCAAAGACAAGTTTGACCTGATATTCCTTGATCCGCCTACTTTTTCAAACACCAAGAAAGAAAAGCGGGTCTTCGATGTCCAAAACGATCATGCACCGCTGATCAGAAGAGCAATGAAACTCCTAACCAAAGATGGTTTGCTGATTTTTTCCACCAATTTCAGAAAATTTGTTTTGCAAAAGGACCTTGAGGGCCTGTACAACATTAAAGAGGTAACACAAAAGACGATTCCTCTCGATTTTAAACAAAGAGGTTCCATTCATAAAAGCTGGAAAATAACCCATCATAAATAGAGTTGTTTTATAGGGTTGGCTAATTTGCCTGAACGTTTGTCTCAGCCGGAGAAAATGTTGTGTCTGACCAGGAAGAACTCAAAATCCAGATCGAGGAACTGAAAAAAGAGGTAGAACGACTCCGTTCAGGCTCAACGGATAACTCTGTTTTATTCCACGATGAGGTGCATAGGCGGACCAGGAACATGAAGCTGGCCATGGACCAGGCGGCACGTGCCAACAAAACCAAAAGCGCATTTCTTGAAAGGGTGAGTTATGAGTTGCTCACCCCCATGAATACCATTCTCGGCATGACCAATCTTGTGCTGGAGACAGAACTATCTGAGAAGCAGAGAAGATATCTTGAACTGGTAGGTGAGTCGGCTGACAACCTGCTTGGCGTTGTTAACAATATCCTTGATTTTTCAAAGATAGAGCTGGGAAAGCTGGAGTTTGAAACAGAAGAATTCAGTTTGCGTGAGCGCATGGAATACGAACTGTATCCGCAGACTCTCAAGGCACAGCGTAAAGGGATAGAATTCAATTGTATTTTTGATCCCGGCGTCCCCGATCTTATTGAGTGTGATGAAAACCGGCTTATCCAGGTACTGACTAATCTTGTTGATAACGGGATCTTTTTTACCGAAGAAGGAGGGGTTCTCCTGCATGTATCACTTCGCGGATTTACCCCGGAAGGACAGCAGCTTCTTCGCTTTTCGGTGACAGATACAGGAATCGGTATTCGACCGGTCAAGCAGCAGATTATTCTCGAATCTTTCAATCAGGGCGCAATTCCTCCATCGGGAAATTCTGACGAAAACCTGCTCGGTCTGGCTGTTTCCGGTCATCTTGTCAAACTTGTCGGAGGGGAAATAGGAATTCAGAGCCAGGGAGAAGGTGAGGGCGCCCAGGTCTGGTTTACCTGGCCGGTTTCAGTGGTTGTTGACAGCAAATCTTCTCCATCTGCTGTTTCAGATAATGCAACCTATCTGATGCCTGAAAAATCCATTCTTGAGGGGAGTATTTTGGTTGTTGAAGATGATCCGGCGAGCAGGGTGCTGCTGGAAACTTTTCTCAGAAGGACAGGTGCAACAGTTGCGACGGCGGGTAACGGTGAAGAAGGGTATCGATACTTTCTTGACCACAAGCCTGACCTGATTTTCATGGACGTTCAGATGCCTGTTATGAACGGTCTGGAATGTACTGAAAAAATAAGAAATCATGAGAAAATGTATGGCGGTCATGTTGCAATTGTTGCCTTGACAGCACTGGTCATGCACGGTGATCGTGACCGCTGTTTGAAAGCGGGGATGGACAACTACATTGCGAAGCCGATGAACAAAGATCAGGTGATAGACATGGTGAGACAATATCTCACCAGTACCGTTCTGCTGTTGGGGGAACATGGTCCGGGCCTGGTTGAAAAGTTCCATAATGCCGGATGGAATATTATTCAGGTTGGTCTGGGCCGAATGGCGATATACGAGGCGGGGCTTTGCTTAAATGATCTGGTGGTGGTTGATTTATCACGGACTACTGTTGGGTATTTGGAGACGGTAAATAATATCAGGCGGCTGACAGCCATTTCAAACGTGGTACCGTTTTTTCTGGGAATCGGAGAGACGAAAGAAGATGAGCTTCAGCCAGACGGACTTGATGGCGTTTTACCCGAAAATTTCACCATCGATCAGCTTATACATCTGATGCATCTCCATAATTAGTCTTTGCAGCTTTCCAGTAATCTCCTGGCGTTTTCAGAGAAAATTCTGTTTTCCATCTCTTTTCCGAGGTTGAGTGCTTTAATCCTTGCGATCGATTCTTTTTGATCTTCCCAGGGAGAATCGGAACCAAAAATCAGAAATTCCGGCGGATGGGCCTGAAACATCCTCTTTGCCTGCTCATGGCTGATACTCTGCAGTGACAGGGATGTCTCTATATAGACGGGCTTTCCAATGAGATGTTTTTCCACTTCATCCCAGGCTGACCATGCGCCGAAATGGGTGGTTACCAGTTTCAGTTCTGGGTATCTGGTGATCAATTCAGCTATAGGCAACGGTGTGACGCGGTTGTCGTAATCAAAGGCGATATCGTATCCGGTATGCATGACCACCAGCAGATTTTCTTTTATGAGCGATTCATACACCGGGGCTAAACGGGCCTCGTTGATGAAAAAATCCTGATAATAGGGGTGTATTTTAATTCCGGCAAAGCCCTTTTGTTTAATGAGTGAGAGTTTTTGTCCTATCTCTTTTTCATCGGGATGAATCGACGGCAACGGAATAATTCTTGGAGATTGAATAGCCTCAGACCATTGCAGAATGTTATCAAATTGACCGGGTCTGGTGGCGATTGAGCAGATAACGCTTGAATCAATACCGGCGTTGTCCATGGATTGAAGAAGTGAGCTGACCGTACCTTCTGTATTAGCCTTGGTCTTTGCTGCAATCTGCAGCTTTTCAAGGGCCTGGAAAGCGATATGGTCCGGAAAAACGTGGGTGTGAAAATCGATTATCATGGTCATTAATTACATTATCAAGCCGTCTTGCATGCAAATGCGTGGCTTGTTTGCTGGTTAAATTGGTTGTTCCATCTCTCAAGACCGCTTATAGTAAACACCGCTAATGAAAATTGCTTCTGCTATTTAACCATTGCAGAAAGCTGTACGACAAATTGATCAGCAAAAATATAGAATGTTTCAATACTCAAACGTCAGTCTTCATACCTTCGGTTACCAGCTTCCTCCAAATATCCTTCGTTCAGAGGATATAGAAAATCGTCTTGGCAGTCTTTATGAGAAGTTAAAACTTCCTGCCGGAAGGCTAGAACTGATGAGCGGCATCAAGGAAAGACGTTTGTGGGACCGGGGCACTCTTCCCAGCCAGGCAGCGATCATGGCCGGCAAGGACACCCTGCAGAAGGCTGATATAAGCCCCGATAAGGTCGATTGTCTGTTTTTCACTTCGGTTTCAAGAGACATGATGGAGCCGGCTACGGCATCATTTGTTCATCATGGCTTAAATCTTTCAAAAGACTGTCTCATTTTCGATATATCAAATGCCTGTCTCGGCTTTCTTGACGGCATGATGATGCTTGCCAACATGATTGAGCTGGGTCAAGTCAACAACGGCCTGGTGGTGTCCGGCGAGACCGCTGAGAATCTGGTCGAATCGACTATTGCAAGCCTTGTAAATGACAAGACACTCACCAGAAAAACCATCAAACCGGCTTTTGCATCGCTGACTATCGGTTCCGGGGCTGTCGGCCTTTATATGACCAGAAAGGTGGATGATGAGCATAAGCCGGCGCTTGTTTGCGGTGCATACCAGGCCAACACGCAGTATTCCAACCTCTGTCAGGGAGGACAGTCGGGCGGTGAGCAGACACTCATGGATACCAACTCGGAAGAACTCTTGATGCAGGGGGTTGATACCGCATATTCAACATGGCAGAAATTTTCTTCCGTCAAGGGATGGGATGATAATGAAATAGACAACTATTTTTGTCATCAGGTTGGTAGTGCACACGCCAAACTGCTATTTGACCGTCTTGGACTCAGTACCAGCAAGAATTTTCAGACTCTTGGGTTTTTAGGTAATGTAGGTTCGGTCTCCGCTCCTATAACCCTGGCCATGGCTATTGAACAGGGGGTTTTTGTTCCCGGCAGAAAAGGAGCACTGTTGGGTATCGGCAGCGGTATAAACTGTATGATGCTTGGAGTGGAGTGGTAAAATGAAATCACTGTCGCAGAAGGAAGGTGAATATTTACTGAAACTTGCAAGACATACCATCAAGGCAAGGCTTACCGGAAAAGAGGATGAGTTGAGGGTGCCCGAGGAGGCAGGCGTTTTGCAGGAAGAGCGGGCAACCTTTGTAACCTTAAAAAAACGGGGGCAGTTGAGAGGGTGCATCGGTTGTCTCAGTCCGTTTGAATCTGTTGAAAAATCAATAGCCTCTAATGCTGTTAATGCTGCTTTCCACGATCATCGTTTTTCTCCTCTTACTTTGCCTGAACTTGATGATGTTGAAATCGATATCTCTATTCTGACTCCAACAGCAAAGCTCAATTTTACCGACAGTGCTGATCTTGTAAAAAAACTGAAGCCCGGAGTTGATGGTGTTATCTTGAAGGCGGGAGGAAGAAGAGCCACTTTTCTGCCGCAGGTCTGGGAGCAGCTTCCGACGACCGAACAGTTTTTGGCTCACTTATGCAGAAAAGCCGGTTTACCCCCTGACTATTGGGAACGTGAGCCGGTGGAAGTAGAAATTTATCACGTTCAGTGTTTTGAAGAGGAAGGAAAATGAAGGAGCTTGTCTTATCGCCTGAGGTTGTAGAGGCCGTTGAATCAATTTATAACCGGCTTGAGGATTTGTATAGCCAAGTCGCAGAAAAGCTGAAGTTTTCCTGCAAGGGATGCCCGGACAACTGTTGTGACTCCTATTTTCAGCATCACACCTATCTTGAATGGGCTTATCTTCATATCGGCCTGAAGCAGCTTGATCCGGAGAAACAGTCTGAGCTGATGCTCCGTGCCAGGAACTATGTTGAAAAGGTTAAAGAGGCGGAAGCTGCCGATAAACGTCCGCAGGTTATGTGCCCTCTTAACGAAGACGGGCTTTGTATGCTGTATAAACACAGGTTACTGGTCTGCAGAACTCATGGGGTTCCTGCAACCATTAAACGGCCGGACGGCCAGTCTCTTGCCTTCCCTGGCTGTTTCCGGTGTCAGGCGATTGTGGAAAAGAAATATTTCCATTTCTCTGATGCACCGAAGGTTGAAAGAACCCCGTTTCTTCAGCAGCTGGCGCGGCTTGAAAATGAGTTGTTGCACAATGAACGGGCAAAATATCCCAAAGTGAAGATGACCATTGCAGAGATGATTATTGCAGGTCCGCCTGTTTTAGATATCGATTGATTCGGCAGGATGAAGATGACAGACGTCAATGAGGTATGGAACAAACTTGGTGATGTTGAAGAGCATCAGGCTCTTCATGTGCTTCATATCCTGTTCGATGGCTATGAACAGAAGATAAAAAACGGCATTGATGTGGATGAAGCAGAAAACTTTTTCGATAGTCTTTGCAGGGCCATAGACGGGGCCTGCTCATGTAATGCAAGCAGGAGATAATAATGTCAGTAAAAGTAACCAACAAGCAGTACAACTCTAAGATGTGTTTTGTCTGCGGCCTTGAAAATAAATTTGGCTTGAAAGCTGAATTTTTTGAACTGGAGAATAAGGAACTGGTTGCTGTTTTTCAGCCCACTGAAGAACATCAGAGTTATCCAGGGCGGCTCCATGGCGGGTTAGCCGCAACCATCCTTGATGAGACCATCGGCCGGGTTATTCTCAATCAGGGAGAGGAGGTCTGGGGAGTGACCATTGATTTTTCTGTCCGCTATAGAAGGCCGATTCCGCTTGATGAAGAGGTAAAAGTTGTTGCCAGACTAACAAAGGTCGACAGGAGAACCTTTGAGGGGGAAGGTGAAATACTCACTGCCGACGGCCAGGTTGCTGTTGAGGGGAAAGGAAAATATCTCAAGATGCCTCTCAACAAGATATCAGATGACTTTGATACTGAAAGTGAAGAGGAATGGTTTGTTGTCAATAAAGAGGATGATCCTACCTCATTTGATTTTTAACTCGGTGCCGGAAGTCTGATGGTAAAGGTTGTGCCCTGGTTCGGGTTTGAACTGCAGCTGATCTCGCCGCCGTGACTGGTGATGATACCAAAGGATGTGGGCAGGCCGAGACCGGTTCCTTCAACATCCGGTTTTGTTGAGAAAAATGGTTCGAAGATCTTTTCCAGGTCTTTTTCCTCAATGCCGACACCGGTATCGGAGATGATGATGATAATCCAGTCGTCTTCGAGGCGGGTAGTTATTGTAATTGCTCCGCCCCCTGTTCCTGTAATAGCGTCGGTTGCGTTGAGCAGCAGGTTGATCAGGACCTGGGTGATCTGATCTTCCACCGCAACAATGTTTTTAACCTTCGGATCAAAATTCTTTTTCACAGTGATATTTTTTGAGGTGAATATCTTGCTCTGAAAGGTAAGCACGTTGTCCAGCGAGGTGTGCAGGTCAAAGGATGTCATTTTTCCGGTTGAAGGTCTGTCCAGCTGGTGCAGTTCATTCATCAAATTCTTCATCCTGTTGCATTCTTCCAGGCCGATTTCAAGCAGCTCATGATCTTCATCCTGAAGTTTCAGCCGATTATGAAAATCCTCCAGTAGATACCGTATTCCCATGAGAGGATTGCCGAATTCATGGGCGATTGAGGCAGAAAGTCTGCCAAGAGCTCCGAGCTTTTCTGCATGCATCAATTGTTGCTGGGTCTCTTTTCTCTTTTCAATCTCACTGTGAAGTTGGTCAACGGTGCGACCGAGATCGGAATAGAGTGATGAGTTTTTCAGGGAGATGGCAGCCTGGGTACCGAGAATGTTGAGCGTTTCCTGTCGTTCCGGCGGAAAGGCCCGGGTGGTGAGGTTGTTTTCGAGATAGAGAATACAGGCTGTCTGACCCTGATAAATAATCGGTGTACAGAGGATTGATTTGGGCTTTTTGGTCCGGATATAACTGTCGTGTATAAAAAGGCCATGGTTTGTCGCATCATTGAGCACGACGATTTCTTCTGTTCTTGCAACGTAGTGAACGATAGCCTTGGAGAGCTCGTTTTGAAACGAATCAATACTGCCAGAGAGGATTTTAATACTGGTGTCGACTAGAATGACTGATCCCCTTGCCCTTACTGTCCAGCTGCCGTCTTCCAGGAAAAGCAGGAAGCCTTTTTGTGCCCCGGCATTTTCAATCATGATCCTGAGCATTTTCTTCAGCAGCTCTTCAAGTACTATCTCACTGGTCAGTGTCCGGGATGCCTTGATGATGGCCATCATATCAACCCGAGACTTGTTTTCAAGAGGCCCTGAGGAGAGGGTGGGAGCTTTTTGTAAGCCCCTTTTTCCAGATGGCAATGATGGTTGGAGTTCAGCATCGATTCTTTTAACTTTAACCGTCGCTCCCCACTTGTTGTACAGAGTCCTTGCTTCCTGTAAATAAGGTTTAGCGAGAGAAGCCTTTTCGGTGTCCTTGTAAAATCGTGCAAGAGCCTCGTTGGCGATTGCTTCGACAATCAGGTTGCCATTTTTTTTAGCAAGACTGATAGACTGATCATACAGTTCAAGAGCGAGGTGTTTTTTGCCGAGTATCTTTGATCTTTCAGCCTCAATCAGGAAATATTTATCGAGGTAGTTCATCGGAGCATTATCGGCCCAGACTTTCATGGTTTTCTGATTATTGCCTACCTTCTTAAAAAAATAACTCCGGGTAACAGTTTTTTGGCGGGGATATACAGCAAGCCTGATGAGGGAGTCGAAAAAGAAAAAGATCGGGATAAAATATGAACCCGTCGCTCCAGAGAGATACTGTTCAACCTTTGATGCCGCTTTAAGACCTTTTTCATACTGATTGAAAATGTAATATTGGATCAGTTTTATCAGATGGAGCTGGAAGAGAGTGGTCTGATCATTTTCCTGCACATGGAGGTAGAGCAGGTTTTTTTCGTTGTAAAAAGACCCGGCAAATTCATCGATCTGTTTGTCAGTTCCTTCAAGGAGATTTTCCACCAGCTGCTGATAAATCATCTGTCTGTAGATGAGAATCTGCTGGCCGGCCTGTTCAAGAGTCTGACGATAGGTAACAAGATCGCGGGCAACATGCTGGAGGTTACTTCCGTTAAGAACGAGGCGGTAGCTGATGGAGTTGGCGGTGCTCACTTGCAGGTCGAGATTGTTCCTGGCTTCGCATTCCGTAAAAATGGCAACCAGAGGATCAATACTTTCCTGGATGTGTCTGCTCCAGTGAAGCAGAAAGTTGTTATAGATGAAAGGGGTAAAAATATCGCCATCGGGATCATCAAGAGAATAATGATAATCCATGGCGAGCTTACCGAGTTCTATGCCTTTTTTCAGACTGCCAAGAGGGGATGAACAGAGTGCAGTGCCGAGCAGGGCGAACCCGGCGGCTGCGGCTTTTCGACTGTTGCCGTATTTCAGGGTAATTTTTAATGCCTTAAGGCCGATGAAGGTCAGCATTCCCGGTTCAATAGAATATGCGGTCGGACTTATTTCCAGCATGATCCGGGTAGCCATTTTCATGCGGCTGTCCCGAAGCTCAGGTAGTGAGGCAAGGGTGTAAATATTATTTATACCAAGGATGGTCCTGATCTGCATGAGAGCCGACAGGCGCTGCAGTTCCGTCGGTTTCTCTGGAAATGAAATGCCAAGAAGGTTCAGTGCCTTGATCCCGGTCTGCAAGGCCTCGTGCAGACGGTTGGTCTTTTTCAGTGCTTTAAGAAGATAAAGACATGCTGTTGTTTGGGCTTCAACAGTTCTTGCTTTTTCTACTATTATTTCGGTGATCTGTTCGGTCAGTTCGCGTTGAGAGTTATGGCTGGCGGCCTCACAGAGTTTCAGGTGGATATCAAGCGTTTTGTCGTAGCTGTTCTGCCAGCTGTCTTCCGGCAGAAATTTAAAAGCATTGTTTAAATAGTGTACTGCCAGGACATAATCCTTCTTTTTCAGTGCTGTGATTCCGGCACTATAATTGATTTCAGACAAATTCATCTGTTCAATGGAGCCGGAGATCATATCGAGGGCAGAATTGAGCTGGTCGGCTATCTCAAAGGCATAGTCTGCAGAATCGATGTTCTTCAGCAGAAGACGGCCGATTTTCAGGTGGAGCATTTTCCTCTCGATATCATCGAGAGTCATATACACAGCGGTTTTAATCCGTGGATGTGAAAATAGCACCAGGGTTGTTTTCTCTTGTTCGACCAGAGTGACAAACCCCATGTTTTCTAGTTGAATCAGGTGTTTGGTTGTTGGGTAACCTGTTATGATGTCAAGATAATCAAGTTTGAACGGGTCATTGAGACAGGATGAGGTCTGGATTACTTCGAGTAGTTTCTCTGAAAGGAAGTTGATGTTTCTGATGGTCTTTTTGACCATATTCTCTGTACAGTTTTCTCGCTTGATACTGTCTAGATCATAGGACCAGCTGTTGTCATTCACATCTTTTTTCAGATACCCTTTGTGGTAGATGAGAATAAAAAACAATCGGAGATAGAGAGGAACTGCCTCGGTTTTTGCTGCCATAACTCTAGCCAGGGGGATGATAGAGTCGGGATCAGTCTGCAGGGTTTGGGCGACAAATTCACCAACGGCATGATTGCTTAATGGGCCAAGATCGATGTGAATAAAAGGATTATTTGTCTGGGGCGGATCAAAGGGATTGGCAATAAGGCCCTTCCCGGTTGTCTCAAGAGAAAAAATGAACTTGAGGTTGGTTGCACTCTGGTCGTACAGAAGCGCTTTTATGAGATTTATGGTTGGCGGTGCTGCAAGCTGTATGTCATCGAGGAATATGATCAGGGCAGAGTCCTTTGTTGCGCAGACCTTGATAAAGGTTCTGACGACCCGGTTAAATCTTGCTGCTGTTTCGGAAGGAGACAGCACTTGTAGCATAGGCTGTGGACCGATTAGGTTCTCGACCTCGGGCAGGACATCAGTGATTACTTTGCCTTCGTTTTTTAGGGCCTGTTTCAACCGTTTTTTCCACCTTTCTATTTGGTTGCTGTCTTTGGTTAAAAGCTGCCGTATATAATCCTGCAGGGCGCCCAATATTGGCCCGAATATGGTTTCTTTGAAGAAGGTGCCGGTGATAAAATAGTCGTTCTGGGTTTGAAAACTGCTCCGCAGCTCTTCAGCAAGAATGGTTTTTCCGCTTCCTTTTTCGCCTGTAATCAGCAAGGCTTTGAGCCTTTTGTTATCCGATGGAACAAAGATGGTATTAAGGGTTTCAAGCTCCTTTTCACGGCCGAATAGTCTGTCCGGTATTTGAAAGGTAGAACCCGAGTCTTTCTGTCCGAGTTCAAAAGGGATAAGAGGTGAACCTGTGCGTAATCCGTTAAGACACCTGACCAGATCTTCTTTTAAACCTTTGCAGCTCTGGTATCTGTTTTCCATCGATTTTTCCATTAATCGGGAAATGATTTCAGAAACCGGAAGCGGGATGGATGAGTGGGTTTTGTGAGCCGGAGTCGGCTCTTTGGCCAGATGAAAATGGATCATTTCCATGGCATCGGATGTCTGGAAGGGTAAGGCACCGGTCAGGATGTGGTAAAAGGTTGCCCCTAGAGTATAGAGGTCGGTACGGTAATCAAGGTCTGTTTTGATCCTCCCAGTCAGTTCCGGGGCAAGATACGGGAGGGACCCTTCAAGCACGTTTTCTCTGGAATCTGTCAGATATTGAGAACCTGAGAAATCTATGACTTTGATCTGTCCTGTGGTACTGTTGTAGAGAATATTGGACGGAGTCAAATCCTTGTGGATGATTTTTTTTTGGTGAATGCTGTCCAGAATATCGGTGAGAGATATAGCGAGTTCGAGAAACCAGCCGATTTTAAGCTTGTTGGCATTTATGGTCTGAGAGAGTGGAACCCCGTAAAAATCCTCCATGACTATCATCGGTTTGGAGTTATATTCTTCGAACAGGTAGGCTTGTACTATTCCCTCTGAGTTGAACAGACGCTGTATATCGAATTCGGTGGAAAATCGCTCCAGGTCATCCTGGGTCGGACGCATGGTGTTGAGCTGTTTGAGCACCACCGGCTTCTGGCCGTCCCTGGTTTTGCCGCGGTAAACCGTTGAGGTGTGGCTTTGGTATAGATTTTCAGCTATTCGGTAGTTTCCGATGATCAGCACAATTCGTTCTCCTGAGATAGTCTGGAATTATCGGTATTTAACAGGAGAATTGGAGAAAAGGCAAATGTTCTTGCGGTGTTGATCTGAGTTGGTGCAACTATGAGAATAGTTTCGTTCAGCAGTTAGGAGGAAACAGGTCACTATTAGTCAGGTTTGAAAGGTGCTGCAGCAAGTATGGAAGTCATCCGTGCGGCCTCATGAAGGTCGACGGGATGATTGAACATTTTCTGGTCATACGGAAAGAAGCAGAATTAAAGAGATATGTGGACAAAAGAATTTGAAAAAGAAAAAATGAATGGGTTCGCAGCGTATACGATACAGCCTATCGGACTTGTCCATTCTTGCTTTTCAGAAAAGTTCGGTATTCCGAGACAACCTGGCCTGGTTAGCTGTGCTGCTGGTGAAATCGCGCTGCTGCCTGAATTCAGCCGTGAAGAGCTGCTCAAAGAGATCAGTGGCTTTTCACACATATGGGTAAGCTTTCTCTTTCATCAGGCCATATCTGATGGCTGGCGGCCGACGGTGAGACCTCCCTGGCTGGGCGGACAGAAAAGGGTTGGAGTCTTTGCCTCAAGAAGTCCTCACAGGCCGAATTTCATAGGGCTTTCTGCCGTCAGACTGGAAGGCGTTGAAAAGCGTGATAAAACTTTTTTCCTCAAAATATCAGGCTTTGATATGCTGGATGGAACACCGGTTATAGATATCAGGCCGTATCTGCCGTATAGCGATAAGATTGATGAGGCTACCCCTGGTTATGCAGATTATGATTTAAAACCCAACAGAGTTGTTTTAACTGCAGAATCGGAGGCTTTTTGTATTGAGTATGAGAACAGAACGGGAAGAAAGCTTCGCAAGCTGATAGAAGAAGTCATCGGGCAGGATCCCAGACCGGCTTCACAGAGGAAACTGCATCGGGAATTTGGTATGACCTTGTGGAATGTGAACTGCAGGTTTGTTTTTACTGAAGATGATCTGGCCGAAATAATAAGCTGTGAATTTATCGGTTAGTCGGTCTGAAGAAGACCGCCGATGACGCACTTCACCCGTTTGCTGAGGCGGTAGCTGTCCTTTTTTATATCATACTCCATCATGCCGCCGATAATATCAAATTCAGGACCAACAAATCGGGTGGTTCCCGGAGAGATAACAGTACGGTCTTTGTCTGAATAGAGAAGGTGGTCGGAATACATGACCTGTTTTCCTTCTTCTCGTTTAATTACCACGTCTTTTTTGAGGTCAAGCATTTCAGTTTCAACGTTGTAGGTTCCCTGCTGAGCGACAACATTGGTAATGTTGTCATCTTTATCGAGAATATCGGCATCGACTTTATTGAGAAAAAGTTCGTTGGCATTGCCACCGCTTTTTGCTGATTCTGCACGGATGACTGCAGTTTTTTTGCCATCCTGATTTTGCAGAATTTTAACTTTATCCATCGAAAAATCATTTGAAACATGATCGTTCTGCGTTTCAGCCGCATTTTCGTTAGCTCCTCGTGGAGAGAGAAAATTTGCCAAAGGCGTTTTCCAGATTGGAAAGCTTATAACAAGAAGGATCGGGATAAGCAGGGTTATGTTGCGTTTGTTCAGCATGCTAACCGTTGGCGTTCTGGTATTTGGCAAGAGTCGACTCAAAAAGGTTCTGAGCATGCAATATCAACTCACATCCTTCTCTGACAGCTCCGTTGCCGCCTTTTCCGGAGGTAACAAAATGGACAGCCTGTTTCACTTCTTCAACAGCATTGGCAGGAGCAAGAGCAAGACCGACACGGTTGAGCAGTACCAGATCAAGCCAGTCATCGCCCATGTAGGCTATCTCAAATGGTTTGAAACCGGTTTTTTTGCAGATTTCCTGGAAGGCTCCAAGCTTTTTCGGTGTACCCTGATAAATATGAGCAAACCGTAATTCTTTGGCACGACGCTCAACAATATCGGATTTTCTTGCAGTTATAATGCCCGCCTCTATGCCAGCATCCTGCAGGATGCGCAGACCGAAACCATCCTGGGTATTGAACATCTTCAATTCATCACCGGTGTTGCTATAGATCAGTTTGCCGTCTGTGAGAACGCCGTCAACATCAAGCAGCAGCAGACGGATACTGGCCGCTCTGGTTAAAACAGGCTGAAGATCGGGATCATCTTTGAGACTTTTTCTGTTCCTGGACATCGCTCGATAACCTTCGAGAATTTCACAATCAGATGGGTAGGTACCTGCCCCGCGGCCGCAGTCAGACATTGTTATTCTGTTACGGCCTGACGAATTTTAGCAATGGTGGAGAGAAGAGGTTCAATCTTATCAAGAGCCATCGAATTAGGGCCGTCGCAGAGAGCTTTATCCGGGTTGGGATGGATCTCCATGAAGACACCGTCAACCCCTGCGGCGACAGCAGCACGGGTAAGCGGTTCAACAAATTCACGTTGGCCTCCGGATGACCCGCCAGCTCCGCCGGGCAACTGGACGGAATGGGTTGCATCAAAGATAACCGGACAGCCGAATGACTGCATAACAGGAAAGCCGCGCATATCGACAACGAGGTTGTTGTAGCCGAAACTTGCACCACGCTCCACAAGCATAACTGGGCTGGGGCCGCCTTCTCTGATCTTGTTAACCGCGTTTTTCATATCCCATGGAGAGACAAACTGACCCTTTTTCAGGTTGATCGGTTTGCCTGTTTTTGAAACGGCGACAAGAAGGTCTGTCTGGCGACAAAGAAAAGCAGGGATCTGGATGATATCTAGTACTTCAGCAGCAGCTTCTGCCTGCGAAGGTTCGTGAATATCAGAGATTACGGGAACCCCGATCGATTCACGGATGCGTCGGAGGGTTTCAAGACCGCTCACCATTCCAGGGCCTCGATAGCTGGTAATGGAGGTCCGGTTTGCCTTGTCAAAGGAGGCTTTGAAAACATAGTTAAAGCCGTATTTCAGGCAAAGCGTTTTCATGGTGGTGGCCACCTGAAGAGCGAGTTCTTCAGATTCAAGTGCACAGGGCCCGCCGATAAAAAGCAATGGTTGTCCGGCACCAACCCGGAAG
>QKIH01000120.1 GCA_003249645.1 Desulfobulbaceae bacterium
CGGTACAACAGAAATCAGCATGAATCAGTTCGGCGCCATGGTTTATCATTTCCTTCATACCTCGAAGAACAAAAAAGGTCTGGTTGCCAAGACTGTGGCTACTTCAAATATGGCCAATGCGGTAGCCAAAGGTCTGGGTGAGGATGTTTTTGAGCCGAAGGTCGGTTTTAAGGAGTTCAAGCCCGTTATAGGCAAGGCTCTTGTTTATTTCGAAGAATCTGACGGCATTTCGGTCATCGGCCATACACCTGAAAAAGATGCCTATATCGGCTTGCTTGCCGCACTGGATATGGTACTGACCCTCGATATGAATCTTGGTGATTATAAAGAACAACTGGAAAAGGAATTCGGTGCCTTTTATCCGGACAGGGACGGTATTGAGGTGAGTATTAAAGGCGAGGCGCTACTGGAAAAACTGAACCGTCTTGAACGCTATAAGGTCGGCACCTCTGTGCAGGTTGGCAATCAGAGCAAGACGATTAAAGAACTAATCACCATTGACGGCAGAAAAATGATTTTTGAAGATGACTCGTGGCTTATGGTAAGACCGTCAGGCACTGAGCCTAAAGTCCGTTTTTATGTCGAATCCCGTGATCCTGCCGGTACTGGCGCACTTGTCGAGACAGCGAAAAAAATGTTGACGGAAATAGGAGTGTTATCCTGATATGGCGATAAATAATCAGCCAATAAATCACTAAGCTCCTGATTTTCATTTCCATGTTGATTTTTGGTCACTTGGTATTATTATCCTACTACTTGCTGTCCCGGAGAAATCATTGTGCTTTCAACTGTCGCTGTTGTTCTCAGGTTTCATTCGGAAAATGAAATTCTTTCCATGATCATTAATCAATGGAAATCCGCTTAACAGGTTAATTGAGAAATTATGTGGGAATATACGAATAAGGTTCAACAACATTTTTTACATCCTCAGAATGTTGGTGAAATAGAAAATCCGGATGGCACAGGAGACGTTGGTTCTCTTGCATGTGGTGATGCTCTCAAGCTAACCCTTCGCATCGATGAAAATAAGATTATTACCGATGCAAAGTTCAAAACCTTCGGCTGTGCAAGTGCTATTGCAAGTTCTTCGGTTTTAACCGAAATGGTAAAGGGCATGTCAATTGACGATGCAGCGAAAATTACCAATGAAGATATTGCCGAGCAGCTTGGCGGGCTTCCCAAGGAAAAGATGCACTGTTCTGTAATGGGCAGAGAGGCACTTGAAGCGGCTATTGCAGATTATCGCGGATTGACATTGCCGATGGCCGAAGGCGAAGTTATTTGTGAGTGCTTCGGTGTAACCGACCTGGAAGTGATTCGTGCCATTAAAGAATCCAACCTGAAGTCCGTTGAAGAAATTACCAACTTTACCAAAGCCGGCGGCGGCTGTGGAAAATGTGAAGACAAGCTCCGTCAGATTCTGCAGGAGACGATTTCCGGCGTGTCAGGTGAACCTGGAAAATTGAAAAAAGTAAAGCGGATGACCGCTCTTCAGAAAATCAAAAAAATTGAAGAAGTCCTCGAGCGTGAAATCAGGCCGGGTCTGAAAAAAGACGGCGGAGATATTGAGCTTGTCGATGTTGATGGTGATTTTGTCACAGTTTCGCTGCTTGGCGCCTGTAAAAGTTGCAATAAATCCCAGACCACAATCAAAGATTTCGTCGAGCAGAAGCTCAGAGAACTTGTCTTGGAAACTCTGATTGTTGAGGAGGACAACTAATGATTACTGGTGATAAAGTGGTTTATCTCGATAACAATGCCACCACGAGAGTTGCCCCTGAAGTTTTCGAAGCCATGGAACCGTTTCTGAAAGACTTTTACGGTAACCCATCCAGTATGTACACTTTTGGCGGCCAAGTCGGTGCGGCTGTATCAAAAGCAAGAGAACAGGTTGCAGCGCTTCTTGGCACTGAGCCTGAAGAGATCACCTTTACCAGCTGTGGTACAGAGAGTGATTCCACGGCTGTCCTTTCCGCTCTTCACGCCTATCCTGATAAGCGACATATCATCACGACAAGAGTTGAGCATCCGGCGGTAAAAAGTCTTTGTGATATGGTTGAGACCCTGACCGGTCATAAATATAAGATTACCCGTCTTAAGGTCGAAAGTGATGGGACTCTTGACATGGATGCCTATCGTGAGGCCCTGACAGAGGATACTGCCATTGTCTCGGTTATGTGGGCAAATAACGAAACCGGTGTGATCTTTCCGATTCCAGAAATGGCCAGGCTTGCCAAAGAGCGGGGCATTCTGTTTCATACCGATGCCGTGCAGGCTGTTGGCAAGATTCCGATAAATCTGAGTGAACTCGATGTCGATTTTCTCTCACTTTCAGGGCATAAACTGCATGCCCCGAAAGGTGTGGGGGTTCTGTATGTAAAAAAAGGAACGATGTTTATTCCGTTTCTCACCGGCGGACATCAGGAAAAAGGACGACGCGGCGGTACTGAAAACGTTGCTTCCATTGTCGGTCTTGGCCGTGCCTGTGTTCTTGCCATGGAGAATATGGAAGAGGAAAACACCCGGGTCAAAGCACTGCGTGATAAACTCGAAGAGGGACTGCTTGCATCTGTGCCGAAATCAATTTTAAACGGCCACAAAACCGACAGGCTGCCCAACACCACTAACATCAGTTTTGAATATGTCTTTTGAATATGTCGAGGGTGAAGCTATTCTTCTACATATGAATGAGCACAATATCTGTGCATCATCCGGATCAGCCTGTACCTCGGGGTCTCTTGAGCCGTCTCATGTACTGAGGGCGATGGGTGTTCCTTTTACTGCTGCACATGGTTCAATTCGTTTTTCGCTGTCAACCTATAACACAGAAGAAGAGATTGATTTTGTCCTGGATAAGATGCCTGGTATCATCGAATCTCTGAGAAAAATGTCACCATTCTGGGAAGGAGAGTAATATGATCATTGTTGACCCGTCGTTTGAGTTGCAGGATGACCTCGATGTATCTTCGCTGGCAGTTCGCCTGGAGGCTTGCGGGCGTATTTGCTATAAGAGCGAAGACAAAATAACCGAGGATTCTGCAGTTCCATTTGTTACAAAACTTGCCGCTCATGGGCACAATTCAGTTCTTGAGATGGCGGCTGTAACATTGCGGGTCAATTGTTCTGATGATGAGGTCAGAACCTTTCTTGCTCTTCAGCCCAAATATTTTATTGTTGATTATCAGGATGGCTCTACACTAGTGACCGGCTCAATAAGAAGTTTTCGCGAGATCTATAAGCGGGCTGCAGACAACAAGGTGGTCAATGCCATGGTGACTCTGCTTGTGAGCAGAGACAGCTTTCTTTTTAACGGGGTCTACGACTCCCAGCAGGCTGTAACTCCGGACGGCAGTGTGCAGGTTGAGAAACTCAGTTTGAAAGATGTTGAAAGTCTTCCTGACGAATTATTGATCAGACACCGCTATGTCGGTGTAAAATTTATCGTCAACCGGGCTGTTACCCATGAGCTTGTAAGACATCGCCCATGCTCCTTTCTTCAGGAAAGTCAGCGTTACTGCAGATATTCTCAGGACAAGTTCGGCAACCAGGTGAGCTTTATCAAACCGATGTTTTTTGAAGAAGGCTCCAAAGAATATACGGTCTGGAAGGATGCCATGGAGTATACTGAAAAGCTCTATCTTGAACTTCTTGAAACGTCAACTCCACAGGCCGCAAGAACGGTGCTGCCGAACAGCTGCAAGACAGAGATAATTATGTATTGCAATCTGGAAGAGTGGAAGCACATTATCAGTTTGCGAACGCCGCCCAATGCAGAACCGTCAATGCGGGAGATAATGATACCCTTTGCGGATGCATTGAAAAAACGGTATCCGATGATCTGATTCAGAGCAAAATTCAGGCCCTGCCGAGTTAAATCGGCGGGGCTTTTTTGTTTTGATATGTTTACAGCCCCCTTGCTGTTGACAGCAAAGAGGCAAACCAAGTAATATTTCCTTTAGATTCCGCAATCATTTAACAGACTATCATACATAATAAAGGGAGAATATTATGGTTCTGGACCCCAAAAAATTCGCTGACTGGCAGATTGCAGAGGAAAGCTTGGAGAGGAGCTAGGGCTTGAGCAGGAGGAGCTGCTGCCGTACGGTCATTATATCGCCAAGCTTGACTACCGGAAAATCCTTGAAAGAAAGAAGGACAGACCGGATGGAAAATATATTGATGTTACCGCCATTACGCCAACTCCGCTGGGAGAGGGCAAATCAACCAGCGCAATGGGGCTTGTGCAGGGACTTGGCAAGAGAAATAAAAAGGTCGTCGGTGCTATAAGACAGCCGTCCGGCGGTCCGACAATGAATATCAAAGGATCTGCTGCAGGCGGCGGGCTTGCTCAGTGTATCCCGCTTAAGGAATTCTCGCTGGGGTTGACCGGTGATATCAATGCCATCATGAATGCGCATAATCTTGGAATGGTTGCTTTAACCTCCAGGATGCAGCATGAGTCAAATTATACCGATGAACAGCTGGCACAAAGAAACCTGAAACGGCTTGATATTCATCCCAATAAGGTAGAATTTAACTGGATCATCGATTTTTGTGCCCAGGCACTGAGAAATATCACTATCGGGCTTGGCGGCAAGATGGATGGATTTACCATGCAGTCAAGATTTGCCATAGCAGTGTCATCTGAGCTGATGGCAATTCTTTCAGTAGCAAATGATCTCAAGGATATGCGTGAACGTATTGGCAAGATCGTTGTTGCCTATGATAAGCAGGATAAACCGATCACCACTGCAGATCTTGAGGTTGACGGAGCCATGACTGCCTGGATGGCGCAGGCAATCAACCCAAACCTGATGCAGACTCTGGAAGGCCAACCGGTTCTGGTTCATGCCGGTCCTTTTGCCAATATTGCTATCGGACAATCTTCTGTTATCGCAGACAGGGTTGGGCTAAAAATTGCTGATTACAACGTTACTGAGTCCGGTTTTGGTGCAGATATAGGATTTGAGAAATTCTGGAACCTGAAATGCCGATACTCAGGCAACGTGCCGAACTGTGCTGTTGTTGTGGCCACTATTCGTGCGCTTAAGTGTCACGGCGGAGCCCCGATACCGGTACCGGGCAAGCCGATGCCGCAGGAGTATGGTTCAGAAAATGTCGGATGGGTTGAAGAAGGATGTAAAAATCTGCTGCATCATATTGCAACGGTGAAGAAAGCCGGAATCAATCCGGTTGTCTGTATTAATGCCTTCTATACCGATACTGACAATGAAATCAAAGCCGTTCGCAGACTGTGCGAAGCAGCCGGTGCAAGAGTTGCCGTGTCAACCCATTGGGAACATGGCGGTGAAGGAGCCATTGAGTTTGCTGATGCCGTCATTGATGCCTGTGAAGAACCGAATGATTTCAAATTCCTCTATGATCTCGATACTGCTCTTGATGCCCGCATCGAGCGCATCGCCAAAGAGGTGTATGGTGCAGATGGGGTGAGCTACAGCCCTGAAGCGAAAACGAAGCTCGAACGGCTTAAAGCAGATCCTGAAATGAAACAGCTCGGCACTTGTATGGTGAAATCACACCTTTCGCTCAGTCATGATCCGACATTAAAAGGTGTGCCGAAAGGATGGACCCTGCCGGTACGTGATATCTTAACCTATAAGGGTGCAGGATTCGTTGTACCGGTTGCGGGAGCAATCAGTCTTATGCCTGGAACTGCTTCTGATCCCGCCTATAGAAGGATAGATGTTGATACTGAAACTGGACGGGTTACAGGACTCTTTTAAATCTGTTCGGGGCTGCAGTTCATGAAGATAGAAAGCGGCTGTTCTTTTCAATGAAGAACGGCCGTTTTTCTTTAAACGATCCGGAGACGATCCTCTGTTTATTTGAGAGTGTCGTAATTGTATAGAAAATACAAAACTGGCGGAAAGGAGTTGTGCGATGGAAGTGGTGTTATGCTGTAAGTACTAGATATTGAATAACAATATAATCTTTTTGGCTTCGGCATGATTTGTGTGTTTTAATCTGTAATACTAAAATAGGTGAGAGATATGGAAGAAATGGTGTGTCCAATGTGTGGTTCCCGGTATTTCCTTTCGACAAGAAGCTCGAAAAAAGTTGTTTTTCGGGTTCAATTTGATGGTGCCACCTATTTTACAGAGATTGCTGAAGAAACTGGTAGTGAGGACGACATTGCCAGACAGGAAATATTTTGCAGCTCTTGTTCTTGGCATGGGGCAATAGATGAAACTATAGCGTCGAGATAATTTTACGCAGGGCGATAATATGGCTAAAATTGTGTTTTATGAAAAACCGGGTTGCATTAATGGAGAAAAACAAAAGTCTATTCTCCGTGAGCAGGGACATGAACTTGAGTGCAGAAATATACTGGAAGAAGAATGGACTTCCGAGATATTAAAAAAATTCATCAAGAGTAAGTCCCCGTCACAGTTTATGAATCATACCGCTCCTGCTGTGAAAAAAGGAGAAATAGTCCCGGCCGAACTTTCTGCCGAAGAAGCGCTGAGATTGATGGTTCAAGAGCCTATACTCATAAAACGACCGCTTTTGATCATTGACGACCAGTATATTCAGGCATTTGACAATCCGGAATTGAAAAAATATCTCGGCAGCTGGGATGGTGCTGAGGATGTGATTACCTGCCCGAATTTGAAGACGCTTTCGTGTGATGAGAGAAAACAGTAAAATCTTTTGCAGGACATTGTTTCACATATTTTATTCAATATTTTGAATGTGTTCTGATAGGTCACTGCTGAATTTCTGTGATTGTATTTACAAAACTGTCAGATACCTGTATAACTCCAGTCAATGAAGAATCGAGTGAAATGGTGTTAGTCTGTGATGCAAAATCGGGGCTTACTGCCGGGGTGTTGAGTACAAGAGGGCATTTTGAAAAGTTTGATCATCATACCTACCTATAATGAGGTAGAAAATATTGAAGAGATCCTCAAAGCTGTATTAGGGCTAAACGATCTGCAGGGTGTAGAAATCCTCATAGTGGATGATAACTCTCCAGATAAAACCGGAGATATTGTCCAGAATATAATTGATCAAAACACATATGACGGTCGCTTGCATCTTCTGCGGCGTGAAGGCAAGCTCGGTCTTGGCACTGCGTATATCACAGGGTTTAAGTGGGGCTTGGCCAGAGGTTATGATGCGCTGGTTGAGATGGATGCCGATTTTTCCCATAACCCGAAGTATCTTGCACCTATTCTTCAAAAGTTAGAAAGCTTCGATTTTATGGTTGGATCGCGATATGTAGAAGGCGGGGGCGTTGAAAACTGGGGACTCATACGGCAGTTTATCTCACGTTTTGGCAGTTTCTATGCGAGAACCATACTTGGTATACCGATGCGGGATCTGACCGGTGGTTTTAATTTCTGGAATCGACGGGTACTTGAAGGAATAGGACTCGATCGCGTTCAGTCTTCGGGTTATGCCTTTCAGGTAGAATTGAAATACCGTGCATGGCGTAAAGGGTTTTCCTTTAAAGAATATCCGATAGTTTTTCCGGACCGGCGTAAAGGTGCTTCCAAGATGTCTAAAAAAATCGTTTTTGAAGCCATGTACAGAGTATGGAAGATTCGCGGTGTTAAATAGATGCTTCCGCGCTTACATGAACATGTGCGGCAGGGGCTGCTGCTGAATGAAATTACACCGCAGGAAATAGCCCGTAAACAAGCACAGCGTGAGTCATTTGTTGTTAATGTTGTGACTTCCTGGTGTCCGGATTGTACTGTCAGGCAGGCTCAGTTTATAGAGGATTTTGCAAACAGACTGAATGATCATGGCCTGGCTGTTTTTCAATGCACTGTTCAGCATGAACGGGGTGTTTTTATCAGTGAGGAACACGAAACGCTTACTGATAGCTGTGGCGGTCACGGTTATCCCAGAACAGTTCTTTTTATAAACGGGAAGATAGCTGACAGGGAAAATGTTGAGATCATAACTGCTCAAGGACTTGAAGAGCTTGCTGAGAGTTTTTTGAGGCAGATGGGTTCAATCCAGTGATGTGACAAAACATCATCCATTCTTTATTTCTTCTTTTCAATTTTTGCAGCAGCCTTAATTCTGGAAATGGATTTTATGGAGTCCTTATTCAGGCTCACTGACATGCCGCCTGGTTCTGTAAATGATATTGCTTGGTCAGAAACTTTTGTTTGTGTTGCAACAAGTGTCCCGCCATTTTTCAAGGTGATGAGATATGTCTCATCGGATCGGATGGGGATACCGAACTCTTTTATCCCCTGTCTGTCTGCAAGAACTTGCTTTATTGTCTTGTTCACCTCATTTTTGTCTGGTGCGATATCGTTGCTGCTACCGCTGATGACTCCCGGGAGTTCCTGCCGCGCTTTATCAAGGTCATTAATGAGGCCTGGAAAATAAATGGGTGTAAAGTACCAAAGAGCGGCTATCACAATGATTGCCAGAAGAGGGATAAGCAAAATCGAAGAGCCGCGATTATCTATCGATAAAGAAGTGTTAAAACGCTTTAAAGAATCCATCACAAGCCTTAGATAAAATTAAAGTGGTTAATCATAGTAGCAGAAGACCTGTTATTAATCTTAATAATTGAAAGAAATCATGCAACTGGAAATAGCTTTGATCCTCAATCAGAGTTAATGAAAATCGTCTGTACCCCGTTTAAGAAACGGCTCGATGCTTTAAAAAAGTTTTTGATTCGTAAAGGAAGGGCATAAACGAAAAAAGCCGTCAGGAACAGATCCTGACGGCTTTTATATTTGGTGACCCCAAGGGGAATCGAACCCCTGTTTACGGCGTGAGAGGCCGCTGTCCTAACCGCTAGACGATGGGGCCTTAGCGATATTGGTTTGGCTCCTGAAAGGAGGCTTCTATATAAAGTATTCCTTTATGCAATGCAAGATTTATTTTTATTTTATCAGCGCTTTTTGTGTAGCCGTCCTCTGCCGAACATTTCAGTTGATTCACTGAGCCAGGTGACCGCATTCTCTGTGAGAAATTCTTCACTGCATCTCCATTGCCAGTTGCCTTCAGCGATCCCAGGAACATTCATTCTGCAGTCGTTGCCAAAGCCGAGCACGTCCTGAAGAGGGATTATGGCAAGGGCGCTTATCGATGAAAAAGCGAGCTGAATAAGGTCGTGGTGAATCGGCTTCAGATCATTGAGTGCTCCGTTGACATAGCGTTTTATAAATGCTCGATCATGTTCAGTTACCTGATCACTGAGAAACCAGCCGACAGTTGTGTCGTTGTCGTGGGTGCCTGTATAGATTACCGAGTTGGTGTTGGTAAAATTGTGGGGAAGGAAGGTGTTTGCCGGATTGTTGTCGAAAGCAAACTGCAGTACTTTCATCCCGGGAAAATTTAATGAATCTTTGAGTTTGTTGACACTTTCAGTAATGATGCCCAGATCTTCGGCAACAATTTCAAGCTGTCCGAGTTTTGTAAATACAGCATCGAAAAACGGCTTTCCCGGTCCCTTAAGCCATTTCCCGTTAACAGCAGTTTCTTCTTTTTCGGGGATAGCCCAGTAAGAGTCAAAGCCTCTGAAATGATCAATTCTGGCTGTGTCAACCAGTGCAAACATTGATTGAAACCGGCTTACCCACCAGGAAAGGAGCTGTTTACGGATATTTTTTTCAGTTGTCTGCCACTGATAAAGAGGGGTGCCCCATCGTTGTCCTGTTTCACTGAAATAATCAGGTGGAACACCGGCGACATGGGTTGGCAGGCCAGAGTTTTTGTCGAGTGTAAAAATACACTGGTTTGCCCAGACATCAGCACTGTCTAATCCGACATAGATTGGAATATCTCCGAACAGTCTAATTCCTTTTTGTTTTGCCAGGGTTTTGAGTTGGTTCCATTGGGTGGTGAAAAGATACTGTTCGAAAAAGAAATAGGTGATTTTGTCTTTATATTCCTGTTTGAAGTCTTTGAGAGCCTTTTCCTCTCTTGTTTTAAGAGAATCGGGCCATGCGAACCATGGTTCGTTGTGATATACCTCCTTAAGAGCCATGAAAAGAGCGTAGTCATTGAGCCATTCAGTTGATGAAATGAATTTCTGAAAATCTTCATCCTTTTTGTTAAAGCGGAGGTAAGCACGTTGGAGCAACTGTTCTTTGAATTTGCTAACGCTCTTGAAATCTACCCTGTACGGTGAAAAAGATTCAACGTGGTCGATATCAGATCGTTCTGCAAGCCCCATCTCATAAAGTAATCGAGGACAGAGCAGAAGAGGGGAGCCTGCAAAAGCAGATGAACTCATATATGGTGAGTGCCCGAAAATAGCGTTGGTTGGTCCGGTGGGCAAAAACTGCCAATAGGTCTGGTTTGCTCGCTCAAGAAAAGAAAGAAATTGATGGCTGGCGTGCCCGATGTCTCCTATCCCGTAGGGGGATGGGAGTGAAGTGAAATGGGCGAGAATGCCGCTGCTTCTTTGACCGCTGAGAAAAAAGTTCATAGCGATTAACCTGTAATTTTAATTGGTTAGAAGTTTTGTCTGGCGGGATTGAATCAAAAGAGTATGACCGCCTTGCTTCTCCCATTTTTGATGATATACTACTATAGTTGTTCTGGTAAAGGTAGAAAAGGGGTGGTGGGATAAAAGGTGCGTAATAGTTTGTCTATATTGCGGCTGGCGCGACGCTGGGAATCCGGAAAATATTAGGTGTTGTTTTATTCCTTGTAATAGGGTATATTGACAAGTTTTCGTGGATGACGGACGCCCATCGAAAAAGATTTTCTTTTTTTGGTGGTCACTAATTGTCATTTAGATAACAATACTTACTATTTCTATCTTAAGATAAGAGGGCTTGCGCTTTATCTAGCCCGATATTGAGTTAATTTTTTAACGGAGTGTTGCCAAGTGCTTTCAGAACTTAAAGAAAACCTCCTCAAAGCCGGTAAATCAGAAGGCTGTATCAGTTTCAACGATCTAAACGATCTCATCCCAGACAAGATTCAAGACCCCAATGCAATAGAGCAGATCTTTAACTTTCTTGGCGCCCACGATATTGAGATTGTCACCGAAGAAAAATCCGGTGAAAAGCGCACCCTGTCAGGTGAAGTGTGGGAAAAGAAAATGGATCAGGACGCACAGGATGGTGACGACCCTGTATTGCCGGTGGTTGACGAAGACGGTCATGAGGCTGAAGAAACAACAACGACCTATTTACGTGAAATGGGGCGTTTTGACCTTCTGACCCCTGAGGAAGAAGCAAAATACAGCAAAACAATCCGTGAAGGATTCAGTTCGATCATTGAAGCAATCAGAAGTGAAGCGTCATTAGTGAGTGAACTCTCAGTTCTGCGTGACAGAATTGATCTATGGGAAAAACGTGACCCAACCTTAAAGCCCAAAAAACAGCAGCTTAATCTCATGCGCTACAGTGTAAGCAGTGCAGCGGGGAAATATCCTGAGATTCGTGAACTTTTTGAGCTGCAGACCATGATTGAGGCCTATTGCCGCTCAATTGAGGTCGCTAAAGATACAATGATTCGTGCCAACCTCAGGCTGGTTGTCTCTATTGCGAAGAGATATATGCATCAGGGGTTGACCCTTGCCGATCTCATCCAGGAAGGTAACCTTGGTCTGATGAGAGCCGTTTTCCGCTTTGACTATACTAAAGGGAACAAGTTCTCTACCTATGCCAGCTGGTGGATCAGACAGGCGATTACCAGGGCTATTCTTGACAAGACGAGGACCATCCGTTTACCAGTTCACTTTTTAGAGCTCAGGAGCCAGTTCTTTAAGGCGTTTTATGCCCTTTTCAAGGAGCTGGGACGTGAACCTACACCTCTTGAGATTTCAAACACCACCAATCTGCCGATGGATAAAATTCTGTCCATTCTGGAAGCTTCAAGAGAACCTATATCTCTTGAGACGCCGGTTGGTGACGATGATTCGACTCTTGGCGATTTTCTTGAAAATCAAGAGTCTCAGTCCCCATACGACGCAGTGCAGACAAGGGAACTTGCCGGCAGGGTAAATGATATTCTTTCAACACTCAGTGAGCGTGAGGAAAAAATAATCAGACTGCGTTTCGGTATCGGTGAAAAAGCCGAATACACCCTCGAAGAGATTGGTAAAAGATTCAACGTTTCAAGAGAGCGTATCAGGCAGATTGAGAAGAAGGCTTTGAATCGTCTTCGTCATTCGAGCAGACGCGAGAAACTGAAATTTTTTATTGATTGATAGATAATTAAAACATCAGTAAAAGGGAGCCGGGGAATAAAAGCCCCGGCTTTTTTATTCCAGTGAAAGAATATATCGAACAGGCAGGTCTTGGCAGAATTTATGACAAGGTGCTGGCCAGTGAACGTTTGACGGTTGAAGATGGTTTAAAACTCTATAACAGTCCTGATATTCTTGCAATCGGCTATATGGCCAATATGGTGAGAAACAGACTCAACGGAGATAATACCTACTTCATCTACAATCAGCATATCAATTATTCCAATATCTGCACCAACCTCTGTAAGTTCTGTGCGTTTGGCCGCTCAAAAGAATCAGATCTTGCCTATGAGATGAGTGTTGAAGATGTCAAGCAGAAGGTTCGGGCCAGACTTGATGAACCGATTACTGAAATTCATATGGTTGGCGGTATTCACCCCGATTTGCCTTTTGAATATTATCTTGAGCTTCTTCGCGGAATCAAGGAAATCAAACCTTCTGTTCATATTCAGGCTTTCACCTGTGTTGAAATTGCGCATCTAGCAAACCTTGCCGGGAAGCCGATTGGAGAAACACTCGAAATTCTTAAAGAGGCCGGACTTGGTTCAATACCTGGCGGTGGGGCGGAGGTTTTCAGCCCTCGAATCAGGGAACTCACCTGTCAGGATAAGCTGCCCGGAAAAGACTGGCTTGAAGTTGCAAAAATTGCTCATCGTCATGGTCTGCACACCAACGCCACCATGTTATATGGCCATATAGAGACCATGGAAGAACGTGTGGAGCACCTTGATGCGCTGCGTACTGCTCAGGATGAAACAAATGGCTTTCTCGCCTTTATTCCATTAGCATTCCATCCAAAAAATACTGAGATGTCAAGTCTCAGCAGGACGACGGGTATTGACGATCTCAAAAATATTGCTGTAGCCAGACTGTTTCTTGATAATTTTCCGCATGTTAAGGCATACTGGGTTATGATCGGACCGAAACTTGCTCAGATAGCGCTTTCTTATGGTGCCGATGATATGGATGGTACAGTGAAAGAAGAGGTTATTACCCATATGGCAGGTGCTGAAACAGATCAGGCTATAGGCAGTAATACCCTTATTAAGCTGATTAAAGAAGCTGGTCGGACGCCGATTGAAAGGGATACTCTGTATAATGTGATCGAAACTCATTAATTTTCGAAGAACCATGCAAAATCGAAATGTTGAAGATATTATCAGCTCTGTCCGACAGGGAGTTCGTTTAACAGACGAGCAGTTCATGATCCTTGCAGAAAAGGCCGATCTGCATCAATTAGGCTTTCTTGCTGACAGCATCAGACGAAAGCTGCATCCTGAAAAGATTGTTACCTACGTCATTGATAGAAATATCAATTATACAGATGTCTGCATTTCAGCATGCAAATTCTGTGCGTTTTTCAAAGCTCCTGAAGAAGAGGGTGGGTACGTTCTCACCCATGAAGAACTTGGCCGGAAAATTGACGAGACTATTGCCTTAGGCGGCACTCAGGTGCTGCTGCAGGGCGGCCTTCATCCTGATCTTCCTTTTTCTTTCTACGAAGATATGCTGCGTTTTATGAAGGGAAAAGGAATTCATGTTCATGGCTTTTCTCCACCCGAGGTCTGTCATTTCAGTGAAATCTCCGGTCTGTCCATCAAAGAAGTCATTGAAAAACTGATAGAGGCAGGGCTGGGTTCTATTCCAGGCGGCGGTGCTGAAATTCTAAACGACAGGGTTCGTCAGGCGACTGCTCCAAGAAAGTGCGGTGCTGATAAGTGGCTGGAAGTCATGGAGGAAGCTCACAAATTGGGGCTCAGGACGACTGCTACAATGATGTTCGGTCATGTCGAAACAATGGAAGAGCGGCTCGAACACTTGAGAAGATTACGTGATCTGCAGGATCGGACTGGTGGATTTACAGCATTTATTCCATGGCCATTTCAGCCTGATAATACTGTTCTTGATGATATTGAGAAGACATCAGGTTACGAATATTTACGTATGCTTGCCCTTTCAAGGATCTATCTCGATAATTTCAAGTCAGTTCAGGCTTCATGGGTAACCCAGGGACCTAAAATAGCACAGCTTTCTCTTTATTACGGGGCGAACGATTTTGGCAGCACAATGATCGAAGAAAATGTTGTCGCAGCTGCCGGCATCAGCTTCAGGTTGTCAGAGCAGGAAATTCGCCGTCTGGTTTCTGACGCTGGATTTTCACCGAAACAGCGTTTGATGGATTATACTCTGGTAGATTAATTAATCGCAGCAGGTTTTACCGTAAACGGTTAAGCCGCCGTTTTTACCGGCGATCCAGGCTGCTCATTGAAACTTATTCCGTGCGCTGCACTACTTTTACTTCCGGCTTTTAGCTGAAAATAAAAGCCACACGTTTTACGTGTGGTCGTTTACTCATTGAAGTGCTTCTTGTTTGGTGAATTGTGATGGAAAATAAAGAAATCACTCCGATCAGAATCGGAATGGTGAATTATATCAACACCGCCCCGGTATATGAAATCTGGAAGCAGAGTGTTGCAAATCCTCGTTGGAAAGTCATTGAGGCACACCCTTCAAGGCTGAACCAGATGCTTGCTGAAGATCAGCTCGATCTTGGTTTTGTCTCATGTTATGAATATGCGGTTCGACCTGAGAAATACCGTATTCTTGAGGATCTTTCCATCAGCGCCAGCGGACCGGTAGGTTCTGTTTTTCTCTTTTCAAAAGTAGGTGTTCAGGATCTTGTCGGTAAACAGGTTCTTCTCAGCAATCACTCTGAAACCTCAGCCTGCCTTGTTAAAATTATCCTCGAAGAGTTTTACGGCTTGAGTGTCACCTATAAGACTGGTGGCGTATTCTCAGAGCTTGCTGATGAAAGTTCAGCAGTTATGGCTATCGGGGATGATGCTCTTCGTCTGTCTGCCGGTAAACAATATCCTATTAAACTCGATCTTGGCGACGTCTGGTTCAAGCATACCGGCCTTCCCTTTGTCTATGCTGTCTGTGCGGTGCAGGAGTCTGCCTGTAGAGATTATCCCGATGATATTAGCGCAATTCAACGTGAATTTGTCCGCTGCAGAAAGGAAGGAGCGAAACAACTCCACACTATCTGTCAAGCAGTTTCTTCAAGAATTCCAATGGATTGTGATATCTGTTATGATTATCTCAGAGGTTTGGAATATGATCTTGGAACCAAAAAACAGGCGGCAATGGAGCGTTTTTTCGGTTATCTCATAAAGCGCGGCGAAATTAGCAGCAAAGCACTTCCATTGAAAATAGTCAGTTGATGGTTACCTGATAAGTATGCCAGAAGCTGTATGTAAATACGGTTTGCAAGTCACTTTGTTTTGAGGGCAACCATGGAAAAAGATAAGAAAATCCTTCTTGCTGTCACCGGTGCCAGTGGAATGCTGTTTGTTGAGGCATTGCTTGAGGTTCTTTCAGACACTTCCGTCATAGTGCATGGTATCTGTTCATCTTCAGGCAGAAAAGTTCTGGAGCTTGAGCAGGGCAGAACGCCGGAATCACTGCCCGGTGTTACAAAATGGTTTGATGAAAAAGACTTCGCGGCAGCTCCTGCTTCCGGATCAAGCACCTATGACGGCATGGTTATCCTTCCCTGTACAACCGGTACGTTGGCCGCTGTAGCAAACGGTTTTTCGATTAATCTCATTCACAGAGCTGCGGATGTGATGCTCAAAGAGCGACGCAGACTGCTGCTTGCTGTTCGTGAAACCCCATTTAACAGAACGCACCTTGAAAATATGGTGAAAGTACATGATGCAGGCGGTATGATAATACCGCCGTTGCCTGCATATTATTTTAAACCTCAATCACTTGCGGAGGCTGCAAGAACTTTTGCCTGGAAAATTGTTGCCGAACTTGGAATTGACATAAAAGAAGCGAAACACTGGGGTGAGGATGAGCCTGAGTCATAAAATTTCTGCGCTGCTGGAGATGATCAAATTCAAATTGACCATCTTTGCCATGCCTTTTGCTTTTACCGGCATGTTCCTTGCTGCTCATGGTATTCCTAAACTGAGAATACTTCTGTGGGTAGTACTTGCCATGGTTGGTGCAAGAACCAGCGCCATGGGCTTTAACAGGATAGTTGACTGGAAGTTTGATAAACAAAACCCGAGAACTGTAAATCGTGCCATTCCTGCCGGTGAGGTGAAGATGTGGGAGGCCTGGGCACTGGTAATTCTCTCTGGAGTTCTTTTCTTTTTTGCCTGTTACAGTCTCAATTCGCTAACCTTGCTGTTATCTCCGTTTGCACTTTTTTTGACCCTGTTCTATTCTTTGACAAAACGTTTTACTGCATTTTGCCATGTTGTACTGGGTGTTGCTCTGGCAATAGCCCCCTTTGGCGGCTGGGTAGCTGTGACAGGGAGTCTTGTGAATTTTCCCTGGATATTGTCGCTGGGTGTGCTTTTCTGGGTTGCCGGGTTTGATACGATTTATGCCTGCCTCGATACTGAGTTTGATAAAAATGCCGGCTTAAATTCGCTCCCCTCAAAAATCGGTGGGCAGAATGCATTTCGTCTTGCTGGTGTTTTCCACATTGTTGCATTTATATGCTTTACACTGACTGGTGTGAAAATGGGTCTGCACTTTGTTTATTACATAGGTATCGCAGTGACTGCTGTTGCTTTGCTGTATCAGCATATGATAGTGAAACCGGAGGATCTCAGCAGGATTCACGCATCTTTTTTTCAAATGAACGGGCTGATTAGTGTAACTCTCTTTTTTGCTACCTGGATAGCATTGATCTTGAAATAAATGAAGACAAAAACTCTCATTCTGCCTTTTATCTTTATTAGTTTGCTTGTTGCTGTTGAGACAAGTTGCGGGACGACTTTTTATTCAAAAGAGACCCGGGAACAGAAGCCCAGGGTTACCTATGAGAAAGATACTGCCAATATTCCTGAGGGTAAGATGATTTCAGGGCTGCTGCCTCTTTTGTACGGTGGTGGGGAACATCTGGAATATGATATTTCTTATTCGGGTGGTATAAAGCTTGGCGAAGCAGTCATTGACATAGTTGATATAGATGCGGAAAAGAATATTTTTGATCTGCGAGTTTCAGTAAGCAGTGAAAACGGCGCTCTTTCGTGGGCTTATCCCGTAAAAGATCTGCATGTTACACGAGTTGAAGGGGATGAGCGGCTGCCTATTGAACACGAGTCGTGGCAAAAAGAGGGTCGTGGCTACAAAGCTCATAAGGTTACGATTTTTGATCAGAAAGATGGTGTAGTTACCTATACCAGAAATGACGGAAAGCCAACTGTCTACCAAATTGACGGCTCGACACATAATGAATTTTCTTCCTTTTTATCAAGCAGATTGATGCCCTTTGTTCAAGGCCAGCCTTTTTACGTACCTACCTGGGCTGATAAAAAGAGGGTAAAAGTTGTTGTTGAAGTAGGAAAGATTTCTACTGAGGATGAGACTATATTTGGTAAGGTTACAACCAGAGAAATTATGCCGATTCTGACTTTCAGCGGAACGTATGACCAGAGAGGGGATACAAAAGTATGGTATACAGACGATGAGTGCAGAATACCGGTAAAAGTTAATTCCAAAATAATTATAGGCTCGCTTACTGCGACATTGAAGGCTTGGCATAATCCGCAATGTACGAAATATACAGCAGTAGAACGGGCCGATTAAGTGCGAATAATACGGAGGACGAATGATGGATGTTCAGGCAGTAACTAATACAGATTTTGAAGGACTGAATCTGGTTCACAGAGGAAAGGTTCGGGATATGTACGAGATTCCCGGTCATGATGATAAGTTGCTGATGGTAGCCAGTGACAGAATTTCTGCCTATGACGTTGTCATGAACGAACCGATTCCCGGCAAGGGTGAAATTCTCACCCAGTTGTCTCTTTTCTGGTTTGATCTGCTTGGTGACATCGTTGAGAATCATCTTATAACAGCTGATGTTGACCAGTATCCAGCAGCATGTGCCCCTTATGCCAATGTGCTTCGAGGCCGTTCAATGCTGGTGAAAAAGACCAAGCCGTTAACCATCGAATGTATTGTCAGGGGCTATATATCAGGATCTTTCTGGAGCGCTTACAAAAAATCAAATGTGGTGTGCGGTTTCAATTTACCGGAAGGCATGAAGGAGTCTGACAAGTTTCCTCAACCTCTTTTTACTCCATCTACCAAGGCTGAGCTTGGAACCCATGACGAGAATATTTCTCTTGAACAGATGCGGACTATTGTTGGTGACGCAATGGCAGACAAAATCGCATCCATCTGTCTGAATCTCTACACTACCGCAGCCGATTATGCACTGACCAAGGGTGTTATTATTGCTGACACCAAATTTGAGCTTGGCATGCTGGGTGATGAACTGATTCTGATCGATGAGGTCCTTACACCTGACTCATCCCGATTCTGGCCGCTTGACGAATATGAGCCGGGTAAGGGACAGCCCAGTTTTGATAAACAGTTTTTAAGGGATTATCTTTCTTCACTTGATTGGGATAAAAATCCACCGGCACCGTATTTGCCGCAGGATATAATTGATAAAACTTCTGCTCGCTATCAGCAGGCGATTAAACAGCTCAGATCCTGATCTGCAGTGATCAGCGAGAATGCCTTTAAGGCCGGTTACCCATATGGGTGAACGGCCTTTTTTTATTCCGTGAGGAAATAAACAGAAAAATCCCGAAAAATAAAAAAACAGGCCATTTTTGCAGCCTATATTGACATATTTTTGATAAAAAACTTGTATCTCTAATGAAATATGTTGTTTTATATAAACAATATCGACAAGTTGGTTTTTATCCTAGAGGCAGTTGTGTGACAGGGGCAGGCACAATGTTCACATCATTTTATAATCTTGCTGTCGACCCATTCCTGCAAAATCCTGACGACTCTTTTTATTGGTCGAATAAGCGATTAGACGGTCAGGTTGAGACGTTAAAACGGGCTATTCTCGAGCAAAGGGGGATCTTTTTGCTTAGCGGTGCAGTAGGGGGAGGAAAAACGCAACTTACAGATTCTCTGCTTAACTGCCTGCTCAATAAAATTGAACAGGGTTATATTGTTGTTTCCAATCAGAACAAGTTGCGTTTCTTTAATGATATTCTTGCATCATTCGGTATAGAGGAAAAGGTCATTTCAAAGGTTCAATTCACTGTTCTATTTACCTCGTTTCTTCAATCAGTTCAGCAGTCAAATAAAATCGCACTTCTTGTCGCAGACGATTCGCAGAACCTGAGACAGGAACTACTTGATGAGCTGCGTCAGCTTACCAATATAGAAAACAATGGTGTAAAGCTGCTGAATATACTGCTCGTCGGCCAGCCTGAAATGTTGAGCTTTTTAGAGACGGCAAGAAATAGATCGTTAAAAGAAAAGATTGTTTTAAATGACTTTGTTGAACCTTTGAGCATTAAAGAAACAGGCCAGTATATCAGGCATAGAATTCTTTCTTCAGGAGGTGACCCTGAAGTATTTTCAAAAAGTGCTGTTGCCGCGATAGCTGAGATGTCAGATGGAAATATTTCAAACATCAACAGATTGGCCCAGCTGGCTTTACTTGATGGATTAAAACAGAAACAGCGAAGGCTGACGAAAGAAAATGTTGACCGAACTGTTGATACCAGTTCAGCTATGCAACCATTCGGGGAAAGAAGTTTTTGTGAGAATACAACTGAACTCTACCCTGAGGATGGAAGAATACACGTTCCGGGAGATACTGTTCAGAAGAGTACGGCAAGAGAACCGAAGAGACCAAAGTTCTCTATTCCAATAAAGTACTTGCCATTATTCGGTATTATTTTAGCTGTTTCAGCTGTTGCCTTTTATCTTCTGGACATCCACCAAGCATCAACCGGTTTGCAGAACGAGGCCTTGTCTGCTGATCCTGTACAATCGAAGAATATAACTGTTCAGGAACTACCGCATATTATAAGTGAATTCGTTCAGACTGAGGAAGATTCTGTTTTCCAAAAGAGTAGTTCGCAAGTTGAGATTGTTGAGGATGATGAACAGGCTTTAAACGTTGAAAAAGAGGTAGGTGGGGTAGAAACAGTACCGGTAAAACTTACTGCTGATAAAAAGAAAAAATATATGCCTTTTGAAAATGGCGTATTGAAAGAAGAGAGCACAGTGGTTGCAGGCAATGAAGCAGAAGTTGATCAGGAGCTGCAAACTGCTCCCAGCCAGAAAAGCAGCACGGCAGAACAACAAGTTTTTCAAGATGCTGTTCAGGGGATTCCTGATGTGCTGAATTCCACCCTTATTCTTGAAACGAAACCCAGTTCCAGTTTTATAACTGCTGAGGCTGAAACTGCTCTTAGAGAGTTTATTAAACAACTCGGAAAGTTTCCTGGCGCCAAAATACTGGTAGAAGGATTCATTGCTTCCAAAAAGAACAGTGAAGAAAATATTCTTCTTTCTCAAGAACGGGCTGCTATCGTAGCTGATATACTGATTAAGAATGGTATTAGAGAGGAAAACATTACAGTGATCGGGCTTGGAAATCAGAAACCTCTGGCTTCCAATGATACTGCTTATGGCAGAAAGAAGAATCGGAGGGTTGAAGTTTCTGCCATACAATTACAAAGATGACGTTAATCCTTTATAAATAAACGTTATTGCGAGAAAGAGAAGAAAGATGCCGCAGATGCCGATCAGGATTTTGTAATGTTTGTCCTGCAGAAGATGTTTTCCTTTATGCAGTCCGACAGAAATAAAGCTGTACCAGGCAAAATCTGCCAAGATGTGGCCTATAAAGAATGTTATAAGACCGATTGTTCCAAATTGTTTTGAATAAACAATGTAGCCCAGTCCAATTGTCCCCCACCAGATAATCCAGTAAGGATTTGCCGCACTATACAAAAATCCTGAAAGGATAATATTTTTGGACGGTGATCCGGTCTCTTGCCCGGTAAGGCTCAGTTCCGGTATGCTGCGCAGCATTGAAGCGCCCATATAGATGAGAAAACTTCCTCCGAAGAGAAAAATAATTGTGCTGACAAGTTGATTTTGCAGAAAAGGGGCAAGACCGACAATCAACGCCAGAATGAGTATAATCTCTGCAATACCATGGCCCAGGATAAGCAGTGGACCTGTTAGTGGGCCTTTTCTCGGTGTTTCACTAATGGTCACGGTGAGCATCGGCCCGGGCATAAGAGCCCCGGAGAGTGCAAGCATGAAAGAAGTGCTGAAAATTGTTAGCAGAGATATTGTCATAATAGATGTTGGCAAGTATGTGCTCAAGTCATGTTGAATGGTATTGAGTGAGGTGTAAAGATAAAGATTCAGAAACTGCTCAAGAGAATTATATCGATCTCATTAAAGTACCGAGAAGAAAAAAACATGTCTATTGAAAATTGTTATTAAAAAAGAGTTTGCTGATACTCTTGAATGTGATAGAAAAAAAAGATTCGATAATTTGAACTCGTATTATATAATATCATTAAAATAAGTAATATTTATCATCTCTACTTTCGAAAATGGCATTGCAGACAAAAACGACGCCCAGAAGACTCACCTCGATGAAAAAGACTGTGAAAGACCAGTCTGGAGCCGGGAAAATAAAGATTGGCGAATTACTGAGTAAAGCCGGTTATATAACCACTACTCAGCTTGAAGAAGCCAAGAGGGATCTGCAGAAAAATGGTGGCCGACTCGGTGCAATCCTGCGTCGAAAGGAATACATCGATGAAGATACCATTTTCAACTTCCTCTCACGACAGCACAATTACCCCCCTGTTGTTATAGCAGAAGAGCACCCTTCAGCTGACGCTCTAAAGCTTCTGCCGTACGATGTGGCAAAAGACTATATGGCTTTTCCGCTTCGAATGGCAGGAAATACGTTGCAGATTACCATGGCAGAGCCATCAGATTATGCTGCGGTAGAGGAATTGCAGGATATTCTGTCTAAAGAGCTTTCCATCTGCGTCTCAAAAGAAAAAGATATTGTAGAAGCATACCAGAAACATTACGGCATCGATGATGAAGAAGCCAAGTCTTTCTTTGACGGCTCCGAAGATCATGTCGAAGAGATGGAAATCACCGAAGTTGATGACTTCGGTTCTATCGTTGCCGAAGCGGCTGATGATTTTGAAATTGAAAATCTTGACGATGATGATGGTTTAGATCAGTTTGCAGCTTCCGATGCACCGATTATTAAACTTGTTAATGGTATATTGATAAAAGCGGTGCAAGACGGGGTATCGGATATTCATATTGAACCGTATGAAAAGACCATGCAGGTTCGATACAGGAAGGATGGTTCTCTTTTCAAATCGATGAACCTGCCGCTTAATATTAAAAATGCTCTGGTTGCAAGGGTTAAAATTCTCTCAGGGCTTGATATTACTGAACGTCGTGTTCCGCAGGACGGCAGGATTAAAATGAAAATGGGGCGTAATCGCTCTGTCGATTTTCGTGTCTCCTCATTGCCGACACTTTTCGGTGAATCTGTTGTTCTTCGTATTTTGGATAAAGGGTCGCTGAACGTAGACCTTACGAAACTCGGATTTGAGAAGGAAACCTTTGCCGCATTGAAGCGTTGTCTCCAGCAGCCTCAGGGACTGCTCTTAGTTACCGGACCAACCGGTTCCGGTAAGACCGTTACATTGTATAGTTCGTTGAACTCGATGAACAGTGAAGATATTAAGATTCTTACTGCGGAAGATCCTGTTGAATTTAACTTTAAAGGGATTAATCAGGTCAACGTTCACCAGGAAGTCGGCATGACCTTTGCCGCTGCATTGAAAGCGTTTTTGCGGCAGGATCCTGATATTATCATGGTTGGTGAGATTCGAGATATGGAAACAGCAGAGATTGCCATTAAAGCTGCTATGACCGGCCACCTTGTTTTCTCAACACTGCATACAAATGACAGTGCCGCGACTATCGGACGTCTGGTTGATATCGGTATTCCACCTTATATGCTGGCCTCAGCTGTGAGCATGGTCCTGTCTCAGCGTCTTGGCAGAAAGCTCTGCCAGGAATGCAAGAAGCCTGCAACCTATGACAGGGATGTTTTATTGAGTGCCGGTTTTCGAGAGGCCGAGCTTGATTCATTGAACCTTTATACTGCTAATGGATGCCCTGCCTGCAACGGTCTTGGCTATAAAGGCCGGGTCGGCTTTTTTGAACTGATGGAAGTTAACGATGAAGTTGCAAAAGCGATCAGTGCGGAAATCCCGGAAGATCAGCTGAGAAAAGTTGCGGTTAAAGAAGGGATGGTACCTCTGCGCGATGCGGCATTGCAGAAATGCAGAGTCGGTATTACCTCCCTTGAGGAAGCTTTGCGAAGAACGGTGGCACATAAAGAAAGTCTGCCGGCATATCTTGTTAATCCTGATGAGGAACAATATAACGATGGTGACACGATCATACGTGAAGGCAACACCGATAAGGATTTCTTTAAGCTGATTCGCGGGGCACTGACAGTCATTAAAGGTGGTAAAAAAATAGCCGAATTAACAGAACCCGGTGAATATTTCGGGGAAATGGCTGCCATTACCGGGGAACAGCGAACCGCCTCGATTGTTTCTCAAGGCCGTTCCACCGTAAAACGGTATCCGGGTGACAAGATTGATGAGATTATTGAAAAATATCCTGATGTATCTAATCATCTGTTTAAAACAATTACAGTCCGACTACAAAAATCGAACCAAATCATAGTTAAGCTGGCTGGCGGTGTTAAGCGGCGTCCTCCTGGAATGAATGGGGCTCCGATGAATGGTGCTCCTCAACAATAAAAAGCTCTTTTTCTTTTATTATCATCTTAAAGTTCTCACTTAATGGATATGCCAGATAAGGAAATTTTCCGCGTTCTTGCATTATTAGATGGTCGTCCAGGCCATGAAAAGCAGACGAAAGGAATTTTGCGTGAACTCGAACAGATAGTCCCCATCAAAGTCGAATTTAGAAAAGTCAGTTATAATTCAGTTCTTAAAGATTTTTTTCTCACTCTTCAAATATTTCTTCTTTCTTTGATTAAGAGTGATAACGATGAAAGAAAGTTCCATTTTGTTATCGGAACAGGGAGGCGAACCCATTTACCTGCATTAAAAGAAAAGATGCAAAATTGTGCCGTGGCCCTGACATGCATGACTCCGGCATTCTATCTCCGAGCCTTTTTTGATCTCTGTTTTATCCCGGAACATGATGGTGGAAAAGAAAACGAGAACGTCTTTTTTACCATTGGTCCTGCAAACTGTTCTATTGCAAAAAAAAAGCACGAAAAAGATAAGGGTTTAATCCTTGTTGGTGGAACTGATAAGAGCCATAGCTGGAATGATTCGGAAATTATCGATCAGATTAAAAAAATTGTATCGATCGAAAAACAGGTTCACTGGACAATATCATCATCACCAAGAACACCTGCCAGTTCTGTTGTATTGCTTGAAGAGTTGGAAAAGGAACTTGAAAATTGCCGCTTTTACAGGTATGAGAATACCCCTGCAGGATGGGTTGAGGAACAGTATGCATTAAATAAAACTGTCTGGGTTACCGCTGACAGTATGTCCATGGTATACGAAGCGTTGACAGCAGGCTGTCATGTTGGTTTGCTGCCGGTTCGCTGGAAAGGGGAGAATTCCAAGTTTGCCAGGAGTGAAGCACAGTTGCTCAACAGAAAAATAGTGTTCTCCTTTCAAGACTGGGGAAAAGGGGAATCGGGAATCGAGCTGGATAAAGAACCACTCAACGAAGCCGAAAGATGTGCCAAGGAAATAGTGAGGAGATGGTGTCAGAAAAATTGACGGTAGTTCAGATTCTTCCAGAGATGGAAGAAGGCGGAGTTGAAGGGGAAACGCTTGATTTTGCTGTATATCTTGCTCAGCAGGGACATCGATCGATAGTAATCTCCGGCGGCGGGCGTATGGTTCCTGCACTTGAACAGGCTGGTTGTCTGCATGTTACCTGGCCTTATATCGGGGACAAAAGTCTGCGATGCCTGAAATATATTTCCCGTCTTAAACGGTTTATGCTGGAAGAAAACGTTGATGTTGTTCATCTTCGTTCAAGACTTCCTGCCTGGATCGGTTATCTTGCCTGGAAATCATTGCCGCCTCTACAACGACCTGCTCTTATTACCACATTTCATGGATTTTATTCCGTCAACTGCTACTCAACCATTATGACAAAAGGTGAGAGAGTGGTTGCCGTTTCTGAAACGATAAAGGCCCATATACTTGAAAATTACCAGGCCGGAGCTCATAAAATTGATGTAATTCACGGTGGTTATGATGAAAATTTATTTAATCCTGACAATATAGATAAAAGCAGGGTAGAGCAGCTCAGAAAACAGTGGGGTATTCCTGATGGAGTTCCCGTTATCATGTTACCGGGACGTCTTACTTTCTGGAAAGGACAGGAACTTTTTATCGAAAGCCTTGCCCGTATAAAAGAGCTTCCATTCTTTGGCATATGTGTTGGAGATACTAACGACAATCCTGGATACACCAAAAAGTTACGCGAAAAAATATTTCAGCATGGGTTAGAGCAGAAGCTCGTCCTTACTGGTCACTGCGACGATATGCCTGCAGCACTGGCTCTTTCTGATATCGTTGTTTCTGCATCTTCAAGTCAACCTGAGGCTTTCGGTAAAATAGCCATTGAAGCAATGGCTATGAAAAAGGTGATTATTGCAACAGCTCACGGGGGAAGCCTTGAGACAGTAGTTGATGGCGAAACGGGATATCTCGTGCCGCCATTATGTCCTATCAGTATGGCGGAAAAAATAAAAAATGCCCTGGCTGATGAAGAGACTCGAAAAATATTCGGTGAAAATGGCCTCAAACGTGTGAGAAGCTGTTTTACAGCTAAGAAGATGTGCGAGAAAACACTGGCTATTTATCATGAATTACTGCTTGAGAAAAGACGAGAAAGAAGCGGTGAACGGATAACGGTTATGCAGTTGCTCCCTGAACTTGACAGTGGCGGGGTCGAGCGCGGAACCCTTGAAATGGGAAGGTATCTGACTGATCAGGGACATAAATCCCTGGTTGTTTCGTCAGGCGGAAGATTGGTCGAACAGCTTGAGGAGGAGCGGAGTCAACATATAAAAATACCGGTTGGTTCCAAGTCCCCCCTTGCGCTCTGGTGCTTGTTGCCGATGCGAAGACATCTGTTAAGACACAAAGTAGATATTTTGCATCTGCGATCAAGAATGCCAGCCTGGATAGGTTATGTTGCCTGTAAGATGCTGCCAAAATCAAAACGGCCGGCGATTGTGACTACCTTTCATGGCTTTTATTCAGTCAATGAATACAGCGCGATCATGACGAAAGGTGAAATTGTCATAGCTGTATCTGAAGGTATACGTGATCATATTAAAGAGCAGTATCATATCAGTGATAAGGTTGTGCTGATTTATAGGGGAGTTGATAAGAATCTTTTTGATCCTGATCATTTAGATCAAGATGATGTAGAGCAGTTGAGAAAAAAATGGGGGGTTAAACCCGATATTCCTGTGATTATGCTGCCTGGGCGATATTCCTTCTGGAAA
>QKIH01000164.1 GCA_003249645.1 Desulfobulbaceae bacterium
ACTTATCGCCGGGCGGCCATTGTCACTGCAATAGCTTTTCCCAAAGGCCTCATCCAGTTTATCCCAATTGATCGTCTTTGATAATTTCACCAGCGAATGGGATGGATTTATCATGTTAATCAGTTCCGACTGAAACAAATTCGACTGAGGATTTTCCTGTTTTGATCGTTTCGGTTTCATGGCTAAAAATTGCAAGAAAATGATTGGTTTTATTGCTCTTTCTTGCAACTATCATAACCCATATCAAGAGCATTCTCATGCTATTTCAACATGATATGGGGTTTATCAGCATCGACTATTTTAATATATTCAACCGTGACTTCTTTAGAACTGACTTCAAAGAGTATAGACAATAAATCGTTTAATGATGTTGCCGTTCCAGACCCGACATTATAAACGCCTGTTAATCCCTTTTTAAGTGACAAAATAATAAAAGACACTAAATCGTGAACATGCAAATAATCTCTTATTATTTCCCCATCTCCATAAATCGTTATTTTTTCATCGTTTTTAATTCTTTCACAAAAAGTTGGAATAGTACCCTGCATTCCGATATTATGAGCATTGGTGCCATATACGTTTGATGGCCTCAGAATTAATGAATCAACTGAGTATTCATCGGTAAACATCTCAATATATTGTTCAATCGCATTTTTCACTATCCCGTAGGAAGATAATGGTTTTTTAGGAGAATCCTCTGGAGTAGGTGAGCAAACGGGGTTCCCATAAACAGTGCCTCCTGATGAAAGGAAATTACCTTTCCCCCTCCTTTTTCCTTCATTTAGTTCAAAAGCTGCACTGTACCCATTAAATTCCCTTGAATATCCGCAAGAGGATCTGAGTTAGCAGTTAAGGGTACAATTGTACTTATTAAGTGAACAACGACATCAACATCTATTAGAGTTTTCTTTAATTCTCAAGTATCTGAAAAGTCGCCGACTCGATAATCTATATTTCGATATATCTCCCCATTAAAGGTCACGTTTTGTCGCCCAAATATCCGGACATTTATATTTTTGAACTCAACCATCATTTTAACCAAATGGGATCCAATGAATCCGTTCTCACCCAGTATTAAACAATTAATACTCATATGCTTTATCTCGTAACTCCTGGCACATAAGTGACTTTTTGTTTATAGCCTGCTTTTAGTACCAAAGACGGTAAAATTCTTTCAATAGCATGAAGCAACGTGCTATCACAATCACAAGCTAACGGCTCAGCGGGATAGTCATCCCATGTAAATTGATGTTCTAAAAGTAATCGAATTGCCTTTGTTCGTGCCCAAAACATATTACCTACGGGAAAATTGAAATGATCATCTGGTAAATTTGTCATTTTGAAAAGATCAGCTAGACCATCTACAATTTTTTTATTATCTGACCAACCAAAAATATTGGGATCATCAGGATATACAAGCCCAAGCAATGGGTCCTTTTGAAACTCTTCTAAAATCACGGAAACCATATCATGCATCCCTCCTAGAAGATTTTCCAAAAGAAAATCATTCCACTTATTCATCGCTTCAGAAGATCTAACATCTGCACTTTTTTTAGTGTACAGGTGCCCAATAATATCGTAGTTCTCTATTATTAATGAACCAAACTTGGTAATTAGCGGTCCAATATCCCTTCCACGATTTGGGACGGTCTCGATTATAACTTTGCCTTTTTTATAGTCCCGCAGAAGCTCTTTTGTTGTATTCGAGATGCCTGTTGCTGGTACACTTATCAGTAGATCTAGTTCGAATTCAATTTTTTTAATCCGATCATATAGTTCTATAAATAGATCATCATAAAACGCGTGAATATGAATCGCCACTTTAAGAGATATATTCTTTTTTCCCACAATCACACGCGGAACTAAAACATCATAATTCCAAGGCCCTTTCCTCTTCCCATTTTCAAGAAAATCAACCAAGGCATTCTTGCAGGTTTGATCCTTAAAATTGCCTTCTTCATAAATTCCCGGATGAAAGCCAGAAAACGGTTTTCTGCAGCCTATCTTGTTTCTCCAAGTACGAATATATGTGCATGCGGCTTCTTGTTCAGACACTTCATCTGGAGAAAAAAAGGAGAGATCAATAGCATTATGAGATAACAAGTATTCATATTCATGCTTTTCTTTTTCTTTTTCTTTCACCTTGGTTAATGCAATGCTATCCAATTTATTTGCGTATTCTTCCATGTTAAACATTGTACTACCAATCTCACTAAGCCGTGATCCTACTCTATCCCTGTAATCTTTATCATCAATAAGTGCTTTGAGTTTAGCAGCAGCACTTTCTATATCCAGATAAGTCGCGACACATTCACTACGCAAACCATTCTCTAAGAGAATATCTGCAATACCGGAGGTGTTTTCGAAACATACTACCGGTAAACCTTTGATCATTGAGTCTATAGCGACATTTGGTAATGGATCTAATCTTGAACTAAGAAAAAACACATCAGACATCAGATAGGCGGACTCAAGCTCTGATAATTCTCCAACAAACGAGATATAGTCATCGGCACCAGATCGCTTGATTTGATCTTTAAGAAACACTGAATACTCTATGTCATTATCGGGATCATAGCCTGGCCCCACCCAAACAAAGTGAAAAACATTATTTGGTTGCATTTCTATAACTTTTGCAGCTGTATGAATAAATAGGTCACAACCTTTTCTTAATTCAACGCCACCTACACCAAGGATAATGACAGTTCCTCCATTTATTTTTTCAGGTTTAAAACAATGCTGAAAACTTCTGTCATCTTCACCTTTTACTCGTGACAATTTAGGAGGAATAATACTTCTGCCCTGAGGCAAAATTGTTCCCGAATAGCCTTTTAAACATGCGTTTCTTTCAATAGCATTTTCTAAAACAATATTTGCAGAGAACACAGTTTCATCAGCCCACTTAATTGCTTCCACCATATCCCCAAACTTATCAATATATGTACTAAACTCATGAATCAAGCATATCGTGGGGATAAACAAAGCTGAGAGATAGGGAATAATAGAAGCTGAAACGACACTATTAACAATCGCGTATTCTATTGTTAAAAAACCCTGTATTTCTCTAACATCTTCCTTTATTTTCAATAAGCTAGTTGTTCTTTTCTCATAAATTAACGAAAGATCAGAAGCTTGCCTAAGATTTTCAGATAACTTTCCGCCACTTAAGGTAAGAGAAATTACATTATATTTCTTTTTCAGTGTTGTAATTAAATTTAAAGAAAGAATGGGTGCTCCAGACCTTGAAGCTTCATGGGAAACAATGATAACAGTTTTCTTACATGAATCAAACTTATCCAGTTGATTCTTAGTTATTTTAGGCTCATGTGCTAAACGACCTTCGTCTAGGCCCCAATGAATAAAATGATACCATGGATCTAACTTGAGCTCGCTTATGTCAGGATATGCTTTTAAATAGAAATTTTGATCAAAATCAATCGCTAAATCACGCAAATCATGTGATACAGTAGATATCCGATGCACCTTTCTATTATAAAAACGCCCTTCCTCTGCACCATACATTACATAATGGCAAAAAGGATTCAACTTGCTTCTTTTCACATCTGCATACATTTCACAATAAAAAGCCGGATCAAAATCTGCATTTGGTTTTAATCCTTGCTCACAACCTATTTTGAGGAAATGATCTAAAAGCTTATACCGCGGTATGCTTTGGGGGATCTGGCTCAAATAAAAGCCTTCATCAAACATGCCACTTTTACGAATAATGAATTTTTGAAAAAACAAAAACCTACTCGCAAGCACCCCTATTTTTTCAAAAACTATCATACTCACATCTTGGAGTTGCCCCATGAAAGAAGACTCTCTATCCTTGATTTAAAAGTTGATTGTTTTTCTTAATAGACTCTCTTAGTGACGACATCTTTAAGCCCTTAGGATGAAATTCTTTTCGCTAGCTTTAAAAACAGATAGCTAACAACTACTACTTTCTAATCATTTAACAGATTACTAGTAATTTACTACATTACACAATTTTCAAAAGGTTTATGATATGTTGGCATGGTATGCGCCCCTTATTTCAATAAACAGCATACTCAAGCATAGGAGCCATCTTATTGGAAAATGGCTTTACTGGTTCGTTTACAAAGAAAGCGTTTATAGCCAATTGAAATTATTCCAAACTCAATCGAAATTTGGTGTGACACTATAAGAGAAAAATCTGAATGAAACCATTGAACATCATTTCAACGATTTTAGATAATAGATAAAGGCTGTACCCATTATATCAGCGGATAAAGTCTTATTGAGGAGGTTTATTCGACTCGTTTTAATACCGATAGTGTATGTGCCATTTATCCAAAAAACTATTCTGTTTTAGTTGGAGGATAAAAAATATTTAATCTTTTTTCCATGCTCCTCCTAACCAATCTTGCCTCGTCATTTCTTTAATCTTATAACCTTTATTTCTGAATCCAAATCGAACAAACCAAACGTTTGTTGTGATGATATCACTTGGAAAGCAATTAAATCATATCGTCTATCATAAACAACAAGCTCTCCCTCTTCAAAACCTGAACATCCAAACGATAACAAATATTGACCAGGATTTAATAACAACGTATGTTCAAAACTGACCGCAATAGTTTCCCCTTCCGCTACAATCCCTGTTTCAACATTTTTATACCAAGTGTTTGTTCCAGTTATTTCAAGTCCCTTGATGTCTTTAATTGCAAAGGCAACTATCGGATTTTTTTTCTGTTTATTAAATTTTATTGTGATCCAAAACAGATATTTTTCACCAAACACAAAACTCTCTGATGGATAAGCCTCAATAGAACGAACGCCAAAATCAGTTATTTGAGCATCACCATTACCATATCGATTTTCTTCAGTGTTAATAGTCAGTGAGATTTCATAACCTTTTAGTTTATCAAACTCCTCTTGAGAAGAATCCTTTCTGGCATCTACAGCGCCCCCCATTGGCGTATTCTTGCCAGAAATCCCCGACAAAATCCTCCTGTATTCATCAACAACCGTTTTGGATGAACTAAACATTATCTGTCTTCCATGATCCAACAACAGTGCTGAACTACAATATCTGGTGATTAAGTCATCTGAATGTGTAACGAATAGAATTGTTACGCCTTTCTCTTGAAATTCCCGAAATTTCGCAAAACATTTTGCTTGAAAAAGCGTATCTCCAACAGATAATGCCTCATCAACAATCAATATATCTGGATGAACATTTATAGCGACAGAAAAGGCTAACCGTACATACATACCACTGGAGTAAGTCTTAACCGGTTGATCAATGAATGAACCAATTTCAGAAAAAGACAAGATATCATCAAAATGCTCATCCATCTCTTCTTGGCTCATTCCTAAAATGGAACCATTTAGATATACATTTTCTCTACCAGTGAATTCTGGATTAAACCCAGCTCCCAACTCTAAAAGCGCGGATATCCTTCCATCAACAGTAACCTGACCAGCAGTTGGCTGAACAATTCCACAGATTATTTGTAGTAAAGTAGACTTCCCGCTACCATTACGCCCAACGATTCCAACAGTTTCTCCTTTATTTATATGAAAATTGATATCGTCTAATGCATGAAATGGAGAATGCCTGACCTGATGGTCAAACGGTAAAAGAGTTTCTTTGAAACGATCTATACTCCTGTTGTACAACTTAAAAACTTTACTAACACCTTTTGCTTCAATAACCGACTTCATATTTGCTTATCCTGTGAATGCAACTCTATAATACATCTGCAAACTGAGGCTTCAATTTACCAAAAATGTAACTGCCTATAAGTAACATACAGAGTGTACTTAACCAAAAGTATATTGTTTGATATGGGTAATCCCAAAATAGCTTTGAATACAAAAATGAGTCTCTATATCCTTGCACTATATAATATAATGGGTTTATCTTGAGCATCGTCTGAACACGTTCACTCATCAGATTTGCATTCCAAAAAATAGGAGTTGCCCAAAAGCCAACCTGCAGCAACACACTAACAACTTGGCCAACATCTCTTGCAAATACGTTCAAGGCAGCCACACTCCATGAAACGCCTAACGTGAAGAGCAACAAACAAATAAAGTAATATATCGATTGAAAGAAATAGAACGACAAGGACACTCCTTGAAAAATCATTAAACCAAACAAGATAATTAAGAATATAAGATGCGAAAACACTCCTGTTAAAATAGAAATGACCGGCAAGATCTCTGATGAAAAAACCGTCTTTTTCACTAAATTCCCATTACCGACAACACTGACAACAGCATTGCTAATAATTTCAGTAAACATAAACCATGGGGCCATGCCTGCAGTCAACCAAACTACAAAAGGGACGTCTTTAGTTGGTTGAACACGAAAACCAAAACTAAAAACAAACCAAAATACAAGAATCATAACAAAAGGCTGTAAAAACGACCAAAACCACCCTAAAACAGAGCCTGCATATTTCGATGCTAGCTCACGACGAGCCATACTCTTAATAAGACTTTTTTTTGCCAATATATTCTTAATAAAACTCAACAAGTTCATTCTTTATCCACTTTTCAAGAAATTTGGGAATTCTTGCATAACATTAACACCTATTAATGCACAAGATTATTTTAGTGATAAATAATTGCTTTTTTCATATCTCCTAACTCTTTCCCTATTTTGACGATTTCCATCGTTAATTTAGCCCAACCTATCTCAATCATTCCGTTTTTGCCACAATTTTATCTTTGCAAAGATTCTGACTGCATCAGTTCCGCCATCTTGCAGCATCCATTTTGAAAAGAGAAAGTGCAGCCATCGGAGAGTTACAACGATAAAAAACATCCCCCTTCTTTGAAGCAGACCCCATATAACGAAAAAAGGGCTTAGAGGATATCCTCTAAGCCCTTGATTTAACTGGCGCACCAGGAGAGATTCGAACTCCCGACCCTCTGATTCGTAGTCAGATACTCTATCCAGCTGAGCTACTGGTGCATGAAGGGGATTATATATACATTGCTTTGGCTATAATCTCAAGCATATTTTTCGTTAATTTGGCTGTTTTTCCATTTTGTTCAAAATTATGTCATGCTGAGCGGGTTTAAAGCCTGATTCTGCAATAATAATAATCTCCGTATTGTATTTTGTTTCGAGCTCGTGGATTTCATTACGCTTATTGTTGAGCAGATATCCTGCTACATCGAGCGGAAAATGACACTCAACCTGCTTCACATTATTCCTGCTGGCTCCGGTCTGAATGCGACGCAGATAAAAAAGCGCCAGGGATTCAACCGACTTTACAACCCCGCGCCCTTTACAGTGTTCGCAAACACGATAATTGCCGGCGGCAATCGGTGCGCCAAGTTTCTGTCGAGAAATCTGCATCAGGCCAAATTTTGATATTCTACTGAAATCAACCTTGGCTTTATCACGTTTCATTGCCTGTTTGACCTGCCGTTCGACCTCCCGAATATGCTTATTGTTACGCATATCGATGAAATCAACAACAATCAGACCACCAAGATCGCGCAATCTCAGCTGTCTTGCAAGTTCAGCGGCCGCTTCCATGTTTGCTTGAAAAATAGTGGCCTCAAAGTTCTTGCTCTTCGATGTTGAACCGGAATTGACGTCAATGGCGACAAGCGCCTCGGTTGGATCAATAACAATGGAACCGCCGGATGGCAGATTGACCTTTGGCTGATAAATCGATTCAATCTGATCTTCTACAGAAAACTGATTGAATATCGGTCTGCTACCCTTATGCAGTCTTACCCGCACATTCTGCTGCGCTGCCGGAAGGAGTTCGATAAACCCCTTAACCTGCTCAAGAGCAACTAGATCATCGACCAGAATTTCTTCGATACTTGGATCAAAATGCTCGCGCAGAAATCGGAGAACAGCATCATGATCCTGATAGACCATCCCGACGTCATCAATTCCCTGAGCCTTTTTACGTGTATCATCCCAAAGACGCAGGAGGTAATCGACATCCCTAGTTAAGGCATTTTCAGTAATGTCACTGCTTGCAGTACGAACAATCCAGCCGATTCCATCAGGTATATTGAGGGATTTCATAAAATCCTTCAGTTCATTTCTCTTGGTTTCACCTGATATTTTTCGTGAAACACCGGTAGAATCGGATCCAGGCATCAACACTACACATCTGCCAGGCAAAGAGAGATAGGTGGTCATATTGGCACCCTTCTTACCAACCTCTTCTTTGACAACCTGGACAAGGACTTCTTGCCCCTTCTCGACGACATCGGTAATGGAAAGTTTTTTCCATTGATGGGTATCTACCAGATGTCTAATCTCTTTTGAAAGGTTCTGCTTATAATATTCCTGATGGATTTCACTAAACGGCAGGAAACCGTTTTTATCGGTTCCATAATCTACAAAAGCCGCCTGAAGATTCGGTTCGACAGCTACAATCCGGGCCTTGTAAATATTATTTTTGGTCTGGGCGCTGTTGACTGTCTGTACAGTGAGACTTTCAAGACGACCATTTTCGAGCAGAGCAAGACGACATTCTTCGGGTTCTTCTGCATTGATCAACAGCTTGCTGACAATTTTCAGATCATCATCCGTTTCCTGTAGTTCAACATCGATATCGTCTATCTCATCCTGCAGTTCTATCTGATTTTCTATCTTAATCTGTTCCTGAGCTTCTATCTTTACCGGAAGCACTTCTTTAACCACTGCAACCTGGGGGACCTCTGCCGGGACTGTTTTCTGCCCTCTTTTCTGATGTTCGATCACCGTTAGGGTAGAGAACAGAGACCTTCTCAGGTCAAGCAGTTTTCCATACGACAAACCGTCCGTGAAAGAAGCTCTGACCGGCTTAGGTCGAATCTGCTGCATATTACGATGCAAAATGACCGCCTGCCTTGCAAGTCCGCGACGAACTGAAGGTTTTCGTAATAGCTGCACAGAAAGATTGGGCTCAACACTCTTTTTCTCACTGTCCGGCGTCTTAGAGCGCATCTGCCCCTGTGGGCGACGATTTCGGCCTCTATAATTCTGTCTTCTTCCCCGCTGCGATCTGGAAGAGCGACTGCGCTTTGGTCTCTGCGTCCTGTCAGAATCGGTCATAGGCTCTGCAGACTTAGCTTGTTCAACAGGTTTTTCTTTAACCTGAGCCTGAGATGCAACGTGAGTTTTCTGTATTTTTTCAACACTTTGGGGTTTCGCGGCAGTATCAACTTTCTCTTTGCCGGCCCGAGGTCTTCTACCGCGTGTTGATTTTCTTGGAGTATTCTTTTTTTCGCCCGACGGGGCCTGATTTTTTTCTGTCTCGGGTGAAGTACTGTTCCACCATGCCCCTTTTTGGGCCTTCACTTTTGCTGAAGGTTTCTTCTCTTCACTTTTATCTGTCATTTATCAATCCTTTTTCATCCGGCCTATTCTGCAACCTACCGGCATCATGCCCGATTTAGGCATCATACTTATTGTCAGTTTATCTGACACTGTACAGCACGTTCCAACCATGAGTCGCCTGGACGAATTCTCGTCCTTATGTCAAAAAAGTATCAGCGATTTAGCTCACGATGGCTCATGCCTCAATAAATTCACCACCCCGATATTCCGTTAAATTGTCAGGCACGGTATTCCGCTCTCCACTCCGAAATATTTCATACGGCAGTTTTTGAGGGTGTACTACCTTGCCCTCTGGCCGAAAAATAAATCATCTTCCGGCCTAAATCAAGGGAATTTTCCTGACAGACAGTGTACGATTCCCGTAATATTTCGAAAATTTAATCGAGAAATTTTGTAATATTATGCCACTGAGTAACTTATGACACATTTTTCTTTCAAGTTTCCTTATTACCTGTTAACAAATAAAGATATTCAAGCTATATTCTAGTCATTTGGATGAGAGTTCTTTGCCACCCTGTAAACGCTTTTTTATAAGGAGTCTGCTGTGACATTTTTCTTGCCACATCGAACCATGCTCAGAAAACCTTTGTTCTTTTCCGTAGCCCTAGCTGTTACGGTGTGTCCATTTACCGGTTTTGCCGAGACTGTGTCCACCGAGGAATGGCAGATTGCTGCTGATAAAGTTACCCGTTTCGACAATCCGGAAAGTATTGTTGCCGAAGGGAACATTATACTGAAAAAAGTTCGCACATTGCCCCCTCAGGTAGAAAAGAAACAGAACATTACCGAATGGGCTTCGTTACTTGGCGAAAATCCTGTTGTCGAAGAAGTAAGCGGCGACAAACTAGCAACAGATGCCGAGCCTGTTCAGGTGACCGAAGTGACCATTGAAGCAGACTGGGTCGCTTATGATGTTGTCATGCAAAGTATTAAGGCCAGGGGTAATATCGTTATCCATAATGATGAAGATACCCTTTATGCTGACAAGGCGGAGATTAATCTGACTGGTGAAACCGGTTCGTTCAGCGACGCAACTATAATTCGGAACGAAAAAGACCTTCATTTTGAAGGAGAAAAAATAGAAAAAACCGGAATCAACACATATCACATAGAAGATGGGTGGGTAATCACCTGTAAGGTTGAAAATGGTAAAACACCGCCATGGAGTGTTCACAGCAGTGATACGACAATCGAACCGGGCGGTTATGCGGTAATGAAGCACGCCAGATTCAAGATCAAGAATGTTCCGGTCTTTTATACCCCGTATATGATCATTCCGATCAAAAACACACGTCAGACCGGTTTTCTTTTTCCTGAGTTTTCCAACTCGGGCAATAACGGTTTCGGGTTGAATCTTCCTTTTTACATCGCCCTCTCTGACTCAACAGATATGACTATTTATCCGCAATATTACACCAATCGTGGTGCAATGCCGGGTGCTGAGTTCCGTTATGTTGAGAGTGAAACAAACAAAGGAAGCATTATGGCCAGCTATCTCTCTGACCAGTTGACCGATCCTTCAGAGACAGAGTATTACTCCGATACCGGCTTTACCCACACCAACAGTGACCGTTACTGGGTCAGAGCTAAAGCTGATCATACGTTTGGGAATGATGTAGTGGCAAGAGCCGATATAGATGTCGTTTCTGATCGTGATTATCTCACTGAATTCAACAGCGGTGTCACCGGATTTTCCGACAGCAATGAAAAATTTCTGGAAACATACGGGCGTGGATTTGACAACAAAACCGAAGATGAAAGAACCAACAGCTTAAAACTTCTTAAATCATGGACCGGCATGTCACTTGAAGCTAATTTACTGGCTATTAACGACGTCCGTTCAGAAGATGAAGAATACACGGTCACAACGACTAGAACATCTACCGATCCGAACACCGGGGAAGAAGTAACCACCACCACAACCAGTGGTGTTGCTGACTTAACTGACATTACCACACCTGTAGGCACCTATGTCGATTCGACAACCGGTGAAACTGTTACAACCACTGCCAAGAAAAGAGATTCTTCCTTGTGGAAACTCCCAAGTGTTAATTTTACCGGTTCTCAACCTATTGGAAGCAACGGTCTCAGTTTTGACTGGGATGCGGATTATGTAAATTACTATCGCAGTGAAGGCATAGGCGGTAATAGAATTGACCTGCATCCGACAATCAGCACACCGATTCCAGTTGGTCAATACCTAGAATCCAGGGCTGAAGTTGGTGTTCGTGATACCTATTATGCTATAAATACCAATGGTGATGCCGAGTGGGAAAATGATACATCCCAAAACAGATTGCTCTACGATCTTTACTCCGTTGTGGAAACAACTCTGGCACGTGATTACAATAACGCCAATGACAGTGAAAACGGTTTTACCCATGAGATACGTCCTTATATCAGTTACTCTTTCATTCCTGATGTTGATCAGGATGATCTTCCTTATTTTGACAGTGTCGACTCCATCGACGCTGAAAATGGTATAACATACGGAATCGATAACTTTTTCGACCTTTTCGGGAATTCTACACGCCAGTATGCGTATTTCAAAATTTACCAAACCTACAATTTTGATCCCGAAGATGCTGACGAGCCATTTGACCCAATAACTGTTAAATTAGGCTGGAAGCCAGTACAACTCGTGAGTCTGGCATACAAAACAACCTATGATGTGTATGATTCAGGGTTCGCCACTCAAAGTGTGGAGGGATCTATCTATAACAGCCGGGGAGATCAGTTTAGTCTTGATTACAGCTTTAATGAAGCTGCAGATATAGAGCAAATCAACGGTTATATAAAAACTCACCTACTGGCCAATTGGCTCACCAAGATTGAAGTTGAACATTCAATCAGTGCAGATGAAACCTCTGAAGCGAACTTTTCTCTCATCTACCAGGCTCTATGCTGGTCTGTAGAATTTAGAACCGAATACACTCCAACCGACACTGCTTTTATGCTGCTGTTCAATCTGGCAAATATTGGCGGTAGTTTTGGTGCAAGTATTTAGAAAGTAAAAAAACTGTTATGTCGAAACAGTATGACGTTTTTAACGGCGATGCAGACGGGATCTGTGCCCTGCACCAGTTGCGCATGGTACACCCCGCTGCAGAGGCAGTTCTTGTTACCGGAGTCAAAAGAGATATAAAGCTTCTCAAAAGACTGGAAACTGAAGAAAATGCAGCAATAACTGTGCTGGATATCTCCCTTGATTCCAACCGGGATTCACTGGTCAGACTTCTCGACCAGAACAATACTATCTTTTATGCAGATCACCACTTCGCCGGTGACATTCCACATCACACGCAACTTACACACCATATCGATCCTGATCCCGAAGTCTGCACCTCATTGCTGATCAACGATCTGATTGATAATAAATTTTCTGCATGGGCTGTTTGTGGCGCATTCGGAGACAACCTGCATAAATCTGCAAACAATCTTGCTGAACAACTTTCTCTCAGTGCCGATGCCACTGCCCAGCTTAGGGAAATAGGTGAACTGCTCAATTATAACGGATACGGTTCAAGTGTTGAAGACCTTCATTTTGCCCCCGACAAGCTGTATAGGGAAGTAAGTCTTTATGCTGATCCATTCGATTTTTATCATGAGAGCAAGGCCCTTGTACAGCTGCGGAACGGCTACCAAGCTGACATGGATAACGCACTGTTACAAAAACCTCTTTTTCCTGATCAGAAAAACAGGGTCTATGAACTGCCCGATCTGCCATGGGCCCGCAGAGTTTCAGGTGTTTTTGCCAACCTCAAAGCGCGGGAACAGGAACAGAGTGCACATGCTCTTTTAACCAGAAATAATGATAAGAGCTGGCGAATCAGCGTCCGTGCGCCACTGACTGACCGCAAAAACGCAGATCAGCTGTGCAAACAGTTTCCAACCGGAGGCGGCAGAGCTGCTGCTGCAGGAATCAATTCCCTACCGGAAGAGATGCTTGACAACTTCCTTGAAACGTTTTCCAAGACCTACCCGTAATAACCGTATTGCAACAAGGATAAATGAACCGATGACAGAACAGAGCGCAAGACTCAGAATTGGCATTCAATTCCTTCTTGCCGTTCTCATAACCGGAGCCATATATTTTTTTACTTCCTCAGCAATTCATGGCCAGACAGCCAAATCTCCTGCAGCAGCAGATCTAGTAAAGGATGGGCAGCTGATAGACATTGCATCCCCGAAATATACTGCACTCTTCGATGAATTGATTTCCAATTACCAGTTTACCCGGCAGGAGCTTACGGCTCTTTTTTCAGGACTCACTATTCATCGTAAGGTCCTTGTTCTCATGGATAAACAGTGGGAAGCCAAACCATACTACAAATACTGGCCAATTTTCATCAATCGTTCTGTGATATCAAAAGGGAAAAAGAAACTTCAGGAACATAAGGCCCTGTTTGACCGCATCGAAAAAGAAATTGGGGTAGAACGCGAGATTATTACGGCAATTTGGGCTATCGAGTCAAAATTCGGTACACACAAAGGAAGCTTTAACGTTTTCAGAACGCTCAACACCCTTTTTGATGCATATCCCAGAAGATCAGATTTCTTCCGGGAAGAACTGATTCAGTTTCTGTTGCTGTGTCGTGACAACAAGATAGATCCCCGTAGGATTACAGGTTCATATGCCGGCGCTTTCGGTCAGACACAATTTATATCATCAAGCTACAGAAAGTATGCCGTCGACTTTGATCAGAATGGTATAAAGGATATCTTTCATTCAACGGATGATGTGCTTGCATCGATTGCCAATTACCTGCACAGCTTCGGATGGCGTTTCGGAGAAACATTGTATCAGCCGCTTGGAAGAAAGCTTTATTCTGAATCCCTGAATAAAACATTCGAGGAAGGAAGAAGCAGCACAATTTCATGGACTGAGATTGTACAGTCGCAGAAAATTGATATCCCCAGACCATATAACGATTCTCCTCTTACCATCGTCGGACTTGAACGTTCGCCTTTTAAAGGGGGCGGCATGGATTATTTTGCAGGATATCCTAATTTTCAGGCAATCACTGAATGGAATCACTCCAACCGCTATGCCATGGCAGTTAGCCAGCTTGCTGAAAATCTCAGAAAATAGTTCGGCTCGGTAATGCAGCATCATACAAAGCTTTTATTTATCTTGGGTGCGGCATTTTTCATTGCCCTGGCAATTGCAAGCTGCGGTAAACGCCCTGCTTTAATCCCTCTCTCTATCCAGCAGGTACCGGATCTCACGGATTACGGCAATCGTGTCGAACTTATTCATGCCGTAAACAGGCATCTTGATTATCTTCATGCCCTTCCATCCGGCCAAAAAATATCCATCGGCAGGTGTACCTACCCGCTCAGTTGGATGATTGAATCAACAAAGCTCTTTCTTCAGCTTATTGAAGAGACGAACTCTCCGGATGAATTGTCACAAAAAGTACAAGCCCGTTTTGATCTTTTTCAAGCAAGCGGTCGTGAAGGTCTCAGTGGTCAGCAAATGCTTATTACCGGATATTACGAACCGGTACTTGAAGGAAGCCTGAAACATGAAGGGCCATATCGCTGGCCCCTGTATACAGTACCTGCGGATTTGGTATCCCGCGTCGTCAAGAACAAAACAGAAGTCTATCGAAAAACCGGAGACAGCACAATGCTGCCATACTGGTCTCGTCAAGAGATAGAAGAACACAGTTATCTAAAAGGTTATGAACTGGTTTATCTGAAAGACCCCTTTGATGCATTTACAATTCATGTTCAGGGTTCAGCAAAGATACAACTTCCCGACGGTTCCGTCAGATCTGTTCACTATGCAGGGTCTAACGGCAGGCCTTACAGCAGTATAGGGAAGCTGATGGTTGATCGTGGAATAATGGTTCGTGAAGAAGTAACCATGGAAAAAATCGGCAAATATATTCATGAACATCCGGATGAGAGAAAGGATATTCTCTATCACAATAAGAAGTATATCTTTTTCCAATGGGCTGCAGATAACGGCGCTCCCCGTGGAAGTGCAGGAGTTGAGTTGACGCCGGAAAGATCTATAGCCATTGACACAAAAACCCTGCCTGCAAGTGCCCTTGGCTTTCTCATTACCAGGAAACCACTTTTTGCAGAGAATGGAGACTTCACTGGATGGCAGGATTTCAACCGGTTCGTCCTGCCGCAGGATTCAGGTGCTGCTATAAAAGGTGCCGGCAGAGTTGATCTCTTTCTGGGTAATTCACATGAGGCCCAAAAAGCAGCCGGGCTGATGCAGGAAGAGGGGAAGCTCTACTTTCTCATCAAAAAAGGATACGTGGCAGGCAAGCAGTAGAATATATCCTGGTTACAGATTACCGGTGGCTTCCATCAGTGCCTGTCGCATTATCTCAACTGGTGCCTGGGCGTCAGTCCACAATTCGAATTGCGCAACACCTTGGTATAAAAGCATCTCAAGTCCGTTAACAGTGGCGCACCCTGCTTCCCGGGCATTTTTCAGCAACAGCGTTTCAAGCGGCGCATAAACTATGTCCATGACAGTCGGATAATTTTTCAGCCCTTCCTGAGAAACAAGGCTGATATTATCTTTTGGAGCCATACCGACTGATGTGGCATTGATCAGGATATCAGCACCAGTTTCATCAACCGCGTTAAGAGGCAGCCACTGACATCCGAGTTCATCGGCCAGTTCCCGGCCTTTCTTCTCTGTTCTACTGCATAGCCGTATGCTCACCCCTTCTTCTTGCAGCCCGAAACCAATTGCCCTGGCAGAGCCTCCTGCTCCAAGAATCAGTGCTGTCTTGCCTTGTAAAGCTGTTTTAGATAGCAGTGCTCTATTTGCACCGATCCAGTCGGTATTGCATCCATAAATCTTCAGCGTGTCACCAGGAATCAAAGCAAGGGTGTTAACGGCACCAATTTTCTTTGCCACAGGATCTATCTCATCAATAAATTCCATGACACTCTGCTTGTGTGGAATGGTAACGCTCGTACCCTGGATACCAAGTGCCCTTATTCCCTTCACAGCATCTTCTACATTGGCCACACAGAAAGGCAGGTAGACTGCATTGATACCAAGCTCATTAAATGCCCGGTTATGCATAACCGGACTGAGAGAATGTTTGACAGGATTTCCTATTATACCGAATATCCTGGTATGGCCGTTAATGATCATCTCTTCCTTAAAAACGTGAATAAATTTCCGCCATTGATCGAGCATCAATCTGTCCCGGTGCAGTCGCGGTAAGTTTGTCTTTGCAGCAATAGGTCATGTAACCGCCAAAATCACAGGTAATAACTCTGCTGACCCCGCCTGGCTCCCCCATACAGAAACCAATGAGGGAAAAATTTCTGTCAGCTGCAAATTTTAACAGTTTCAGCATCGTCATATTATCCTCTGCACTGTGGGCAGTGGTAATAAGTTTTCCTATATCTGCCCCACTCTCCTGCATAGCCACAATCTTTTCGGCAAGCTGATCATAACTGCCTGTCTGCTTAAAATCATGAAGAGACACTATCAGCTTGGTTGAAGCAGTCTCCATTTTATTTTTAAGCATTTTAAGACTGCTTTGCGGGGCATTCAGCTCAAGATCAACATAAGCCGCCCCTGCATCAACCGAGTCACAAAGCAGCCGAACACGTGCATCTTCATCTCCTTTAAAAAGCCCGCCCTCCCACTGTGCTCTGACAGTACAAAGTACAGATTTTTTTATTCGCTTAATCAGTCCTGCGACATCAGGCGAGTTCAGATAATCAAGGCGCAATTCAATCACATCAGCATACGGTTCAACCAGTCCGGCAGCTTCAATCATGCCCTCCATGGTTGCTTCACCGAGCGCTACACAAATCTTTCTCGACATGCTCATTCTCAATTATTTGACTTCAAGTGCACCAATCAGTTCACGAATAGAAGAAAGATTGTGGTCAATGACATACCTATGCATACCTTCGACGATATCTTCACTTACACGCGGATTAATAAAGTTTGCCGTACCTATCTGAACAGCGCTTGCACCGGCCAGCATAAATTCAAGAGCATCTTCGGTCGAATCGATCCCCCCAATGCCGATAACCGGTATAGATACCGCCTTGGCCACCTGATATACCATCCGGAGAGCTACGGGTTTTATTGCAGGACCAGAAAGACCGCCGATCACATTGGCAAGTTTCGGTCTTCTAGATTCAAGGTCGATGGCCATGCCAATCAGGGTATTGATAAGAGAGACCGAATCTGCCCCGCCATCTTCGACAGCACGTGCCATCTCAGCGATATCCGTCACATTGGGTGACAGCTTCACCATGACAGGAACAGAGGATTTCATTTTTACAGCCTCGGTTACAGCTTTGGCCATATGAGCCTGGGTACCGAATGCTACGCCACCTTTTTTCACGTTGGGGCAGGAAATATTGACCTCAATAGCAGCAATTCCTTTGACCCCGGAAAGTCTCTCGGTGATTTCCTGATATTCGTCTATCGAATCCCCAAGAATATTGACGATAACAGGAATCTGCAAGCCTTGAAGATAAACCATCTTTTCTTTGATAAAACGTTCAACACCGACATTCTGCAAACCGATGGCATTGAGCATACCGCAGGCGGTTTCAACTATTCTCGGCGGCGGATTCCCGGACCGCGGAGCAAGCGAGATACCTTTTACTATTACCGCACCGAGCCGGTGCAGGTTCATCAGGTTCTCAAATTCTCTGGCATAACCGAATGTTCCCGATGCTGTCATTACCGGGTTTTTCAGTTCAAGAGATCCTATATTCACCCTCAGATCTGGGAATATTTCATCACCGTTTCTTACAAATTCCATTTTAAATCCTCTGCATTGAATACAGGACCATCAAGACAGACATGCACATATCTGTTATCTTTGGTGTGTTTGGTGCAGCCAAGACAGGCCCCCATTCCGCAGGCCATAACACTTTCTATCGAAACCTGGCACTGCAGCCCTTTGATGGCACAGATGTTTTTCACGGCCATCATCATCATTTCAGGACCACAGGTATAAACAACTGAGTCGTCCGCCAGTCTTGTATTTTTCATAACATCAGTAACAAACCCGTGATGTCCGAGACTGCCGTCGTCAGTGGCGACCAGTACTTTAATACCGAACTGTTTGAAGTCTTTTACCAGTGCTTTGATTTCATCTGCACTTCTTCCACCAAGTATGATAACATCTTTGGAGGTATCCATTTTCATTCGTGAAATGCTTTTGGCTAGAAGAAGCAACGGAGCAATGCCTAATCCGCCGCCAACCAGACAGGCCGGTTTTGATTTTTCAATTTTATACCCTTTACCAAGAGGCCCGAAAACAGAGATTTCTTCACCTTCTTTTCTTCTGGCAAGCATGTCCGTACCGCGGCCGACGACTTTAAACAGAATCTGCAAATGTCCGTCACTGGTTGTCTGATGAACCGAAAATGGACGCCGTAACAGCGGATCTTTGCCTTTACCGGCTTTTATCATGACAAATTGTCCTGGTTTTGTGGCGGCAGCAATGTCAGGAGAATACAGGGTCAACCGAACAATATTCTCACTGAGTTGTTCAAATCGGGTAATTTTTGCTTTTTCTTGATATTGAGTCATGTTAGTTAGTATATAACAGTTTGAAATAAAATAATATAATTTTACAAGGCAGTCATGACACCAGAAATATTCATTCTTATCATCGCCGCACTCTTCGGCCTTATCATCGGCAGTTTCCTCAACGTAGTTATTTTAAGACTTCCCGACGAAAATGCATCCATTGTCTTTCCCGCCTCACATTGCCCTAAATGCGGCCACAATTTGAGCTGGTATGAAAATATTCCTGTGCTGAGCTATGTGATTTTGGCGGGCAAGTGCAAGTCGTGCAAAACAGCAATTTCGTTTCAGTATCCGCTGGTAGAACTGCTGACATCTTTGCTCGCAGTGGCCTGCGTCTATCGATTCGGGCTCAGCATGACAGCTGCCGGCTATTTTATCTTCTGTGCAGCACTTGTGGTTATAATATGGATTGACATTCATCACCAGATAATTCCGGATGTAATCAGCCTGCCAGGTATTATTTTAGGGTTTCTTTTCAGTTTTATCAATACAGCTGTTACCTGGAAGAGTTCGCTCATCGGCCTGCTTGTCGGCGGTGGGGTTCTTTATGTTATAGCACTTTTTTATTTTCTAATTCGCAAGCAGGACGGTATGGGAGGCGGGGACATAAAGCTGCTGGCTATGCTTGGCGCCTTTCTTGGCTGGCAGTCTTTACCTTTCATTATTCTTGTCAGTTCTTTTACAGGGACTATCGGCGGCCTTGTCGCTATGATTGAACAAAGAAAGGGTGGGCAGACAAGAATCCCTTTCGGCCCGTTTCTGGCGGGAGCTGCTCTGATCTACCTCTTTTTCATGGAAGAGATCCATCAGCTTTATTTCTGGTATCTTACCCGCAGTTTTTCCTGATAAGATTTGCCGGGTCCAATGAAACCGGAACAGAAAAGTCAAGCGTATCGATATTCTGTCCAGCCAGCATTGTTTGACCGATAATCACCCCCAGCAGATAAGCGTTTTCCAGCTGCTGCCTTGTATGACCATATTTAGGATAATATCTGCTGAACCAGTTTTTTCCTGACTCAGGCATTTTCCCGGCAAGCTTCAGAAACAGCCCTAAAGTACACCATGGCTCCTTTATTGTGTGCATGAAGACAATTGGTTGATGGTGGATCAAGCTCTTACTGAGCATTTTCTTGAGTGTTCTGAAATGCCATGCGTAATATGCCCGGCATGAAATGACCGGCAGGATCTTTTTTCCTGCAAGAAATCTGTTTTTCTCGCGGTCTATCAAAGAAAGAATCGGCCCGCTTGGCTGGAAGGACCATGTAGGTCCGCCAAGAATAACGAGGTCCCACTCACATCTGTGCTCCGGATCGATATTGTTGATCGCAACACGCTTGCGGAAAAAAGTTGTAGCCATCGCCTTGAACGTTCCAAAATAACTGCCTATTGGAAAACGTCGCGGCTCAAGAAGACGTAACTGTTCCCAATGCACTTCTACTCCTGCTTCAATCATACCTTCACCAATGTGATTGAGGATATTCCTTGTCTGACTTGAAAAGGAATAGTAGAGAATGAGAACTTTCTTTTTCATTGATCTTCTATATGAGAGTTTTTGATATAAGCTAATAACCCATAAAAAAAGGCCCTTCGATTGCTCGAAGGGCCTTTTTCAATATGATCAGTAATACGTATCAGTGCACATGTACTTCCTGATCTACTTTGATAGCAATCTTGTACAACAGGGTAACAATAAGTGCACCTGTTGCCCAGATACCACAGAAAATACCAAACTCATTAAGAGTAGGATAATACTCAACAACCTGTCCAAGCGGGTTAACAACCAGACCACCGAAAACAAAGCCGAGACCTTTATCTGCCCAGAGAGCAAAGAAGATACCGATACAGGCAAGCATTGCCCAGGTCTCATTGTGAACCTTGGTAATCTTCATGTAACCGAGAAGACCAAGACCGCCTGCCAGAGTCAGAACTGCAAGCCACATGAACGGTACAAGGTTGTTATAAACATGACCACCATGCTCAAGACCGAAGAACAGGTACTCAAGTGAGTGTTTGTGACCTGGAATATTTGAATACCAGCCTACAAAGAACTCAAGGAGGATAAAGAAGGTGTTGATCAAAGCAGCATACATAATAATTACGGTCAGCTTCTTGATCGGCTTCTCACCAACATCAAAACCTGCAACACGCTTCATGATGTAACATGCAATAACGATAAGAGCAGGTCCTGCTGCAAACGCTGATGCAAGGAAACGTGGGGCGGTAATCGCTGAAAGCCAGAAGTGACGTCCTGGCAGACCACAGTAAAGCATAGCTGTTACGGTGTGGATGGAAACAGCGAATGGAATTGAGATATAAACGAAGATATATACCCACTTCGGCGGCTTAATCTGTTTTTTCTCCGCGGTAAGAATTACCCAGCCGCAGATTAAGTTTAAGCTCAGGTAACCAAGCAGAACCACCATATCCCAGAAAAGCATAGAGTTAGGGGTCGGATGCAGAATCATGTTGAGACCACGGATCGGCTGTCCGATATCACACATAATGAACATCAGACACATGATGATTGCTGCAATAGCAAGGAACTCACCGAGGATGGTCATACGGCCGAATTCCTTATAGTTATGAATATAATAAGGAAGAACCAGCATCAGACCTCCAGCCGCAACACCGACCAGGAAGGTGAACTGGGATATATAAAGACCCCATGAAAGGTCCCTGCCCATGCCGGTCAGTCCAAGACCAAACGCATACTGTCTGAAGTAACAGATCCAGCCAACGCTTATGAATGCGAGCAGGATCGCCACCCACATCCAGTAAGGCTTGTTGCCTTTAAATACTTTTTCTATCATGACATCCTCACACTATGTAAAAGACTGACGGTTTAGTTCCAAGAGTCGGTTTTCTCTGGATGGTGTGATTCTCCTCGAGTACCTTTCTGATCTCAGAATTAGGATCATTGAGGTCACCAAAGACAATCGCTCCTTCTACCACTTCATTCGCAGCCTCAAGACAGGCCGGTGGTTGTCCAAGCGCACGTCTTTCCTCACAGAAAGTACACTTCTCGACAACACCGCGAGTACGGGTAGGAAACTCTGGATTGTACTCTTTGATAAAAGGCCGAGGATCCTGCCAGTTAAAGCTACGAGCACCGTAAGGACAAGCAACCATGCAGAAACGACAACCAATACAACGGTGGTAGTCCATGCACACTATGCCGTTTGTCTTGTCAACAAAAGTCGCCTGGGTAGGGCACACTCTTACACAAGGAGGAGAATCACAGTGATTACAGAGAACGAGGAAATCATTTTCTTTGGTAACCTTGGATTCATGATAGATGGAGTGATCCTGGAAGACATTTTCAAAAGGCGCTTTCCAGATCCATTTAATTTCGTTTTTGGTATCCGGTGTTCCGTCTTCGTTCACGAAATCGGGCAGGTTATGCTCCTTACGGCAGGCGTTGATTGCTTTATCAAGCAACTCAGGTTTACCGTAGAATTTGCGCATATCAATAACCATACCAAGACGAACACCTGTACTCTGCTGTTCTTCGCCATGACCTGCTGCTTCACCATGGGCCTCAGATGAGGCGATGGCGTTTTTAGATGTCAGATTGACAATCGCAGGGGCGCTGACTCCGGCAATAGCTGTCGCGCCGGCAATCTTAAGGAATTTTCTTCTTTGTTTATCCATTTCTTACACCTCTCCTATTTCGCAGCCTGCTCTTTG
>QKIH01000155.1 GCA_003249645.1 Desulfobulbaceae bacterium
CCATATGGCATGCCCCAGGCCAAGAGGTTTTTTCTGGCGGACAGCGACAATATCTATGAGATTTGACAGGTGTCGCATTTCTTCAGCCAGCTTGGTTTTTTTCTTCTCATTAAGAACGGTATCGAGATGAAAGTTATAGTCAAAATGGTTTTCGATGGCAGCCTTCCCTTCACTTGTAATCAGGATGACCTCTTCGATGCCCGACGCTACCGCCTCTTCGACGATATATTGGATAGTCGGCCGATCGACAACAGTGAGCATTTCTTTCGGAATGGCCTTGCTTGCCGGAAGAAAACGTGTACCGAGACCTGCTACAGGGATAACTGCTTTGCGGACCTTCATATTATTATCTCTCTGAAATTGAAATGAATGGTATGGTTGGACATCTGGTTACGGGGTGAGGCGGCTGAATTGAAATAATTTGGGCCGATGCAGATAACTTCTTGAATTTCCGCCGGGAAAAGTGTCTGTTGATGGGGTTGTTGTTAATCGATTTCGTAAAAATGTATAATATGTGTTTGGGTAGAAAATTTGGGCGGAAAAGGTACGGTTTAAAAAAATCATCAAGACAGTCTGATCGTCAAACAATGATTCAGTGGCCTGCATCCGAAATCCAAATAATATTACGCGATAATTATCAATTTTCAATAAGAAATTATCAATAGTCAGCATGCATCCGCTTGAAAAAGAAATCATGATATTGATTCGTGAGGAAGATCTTCTCCAGCCCGGAGAGGTCGTTGTGGTTGGTGTTTCAGCCGGTCCCGACTCCATGGCCCTGGTGCATCTTCTTGTCGCACTCTCACCTGTTTTAATGAATACGGTTGTCGCTGTTTATGTCAATCATCAGCTTCGCCCCGAGGAAGCAGGTCGGGAAAGTTTGCTTGTCGAGCAACAGGCGCAAAAACTGGGCATTTCTTTTCTGACGGGCTGTATTGACGTCAAAGGTGAGGCAGAGAAAAGAAAAATATCCACCGAGCACGCTGCCCGGGAACTGCGGTATGAATTTCTCTCTCAGGCTGCACAAAAATTTTTTGCTGATAAGATTGCTGTTGCCCATACTGCCGATGACCAGTCTGAAGAGGTGCTGTTGCGGCTTATCCGCGGTACCGGCAGGAGTGGCCTGTCCGGCATGAAAATGATTCGGGAAGGAAGAATCATCCGCCCCCTGTTAAGCACATCCAAGGAAAAGCTGCTTGGGTATCTGGCGGACAAAGGAATTCCTTTTCTTGTTGACAGTTCTAATCTGGAACGCAACTATCTGCGGAACCGTATCAGGCTGGACCTTATTCCCTATCTGCGGCAATTTAACCCGAATGTTTCCGAAACACTTCGGCAGACCGCGGCGGTACTGCAGGATGAAGAAGCTTTTCTGGAAAGATTGGCACGGAAATTATGGGACCAGATTGTCATGGTGTTGCCTGATAATACAGAATATGGTTTACCGGTGATTTCTGTTGAACTTCATTCGTTTTTAGCTCTTGATCGATCCATGCAGCGGCGGATTGCTGAAAAGGTGTTTATCGCACTCCAGAGCCAGGCTCAATTTAAAAAAATTGAGCAGATTCTCCATGTTGCGGCAAATGCTGACGTCGGTGCACGGCT
>QKIH01000116.1 GCA_003249645.1 Desulfobulbaceae bacterium
TGTCAAAGAGCAACATGGTGAAGTCTTCCAGGACATTCAGGAATCCGGTCCTTTTGCATCCTGGAGCCATACCCATATCTTCAATCAAACTGAAGAGGGTGCAAGGCTCACTGATTCGGTTGACTACCAGCTACCGCTGCATGCCATGCTGCCGGGTTTTCTCACTCGATTTGTTGAAAAAGAACTGACCCGCACCTTCAAACACAGAGAAGAAGTGTTACGTCACGATCTTGACCTGCATAAGAGGTACAGCAACGCACCGATGACACTTCTTATTTCCGGATCAAGCGGTGTTGTCGGCAGACATCTGGTCCCTTTTCTTACCACAGGCGGCCATACTGTCTATACCCTGGTGCGGCGAGCCGCCGACTCCCAGAAAAACGAGATCTACTGGAACCCTGCAAAAGGTGAGATAGACAGCAAAAGCATCCCGAAGCTTGATGCGGTTATACATCTTGCAGGCGAATACATCGGCCTTGGCCGCTGGTCCGAAGAAAGAAAAAAACGAGTTATTGACAGCCGTGTACAGGGAACCTCGCTTCTTGTGAAAACCATGGCCGAGCTTGAACACAAACCGAAAGTGTTTCTCAGCAGTTCCGCCATCGGCTACTACGGTGACACAAAAACCGAACCCATTGATGAAAGCAGAGGAGCAGGGAGAGATTTTCTCTCTCAGGTCTGCTCTACCTGGGAAGAAAGCGCCAAACCGGCTGAGAGTCTGGGCATCAGGACAGTAATCATGCGCATGGGAGTTGCCTTATCCTGCAAGGGCGGGGCCTTGGAAAAACTGGTAAAAGCGCCTATCGGCTATGTCAGACGCTTCGGCAGCGGACAGCAGATGTTCAGCTGGCTGAGCATGGATGATTTATTAGGTGCAATCCTGCATTGTATAAAGACAGAATCTCTCTCCGGCCCGGTTAACATGGCCAGCCCCAACCCTGTCACCAATGAAGAGATGATCGGCACCATGGCAAGGCTCACCGGCCGCCCTTTTCTGCCGGGTGTGCCAGCCTTTATCCTGAAAATACTGTACGGCGATATGGCTCGAGAAATTCTCTTATCCGGCTGCCACGCACTGCCGAACAAACTCATCAATTCAGGTTTTGAGTTCTCGTACCTGACCCTTGCAGATACTTTGCGAAGCCAGCTTGGTATCTATAAAGAAGATTCTGACCACCCCTGATATCTGTGCATCCCGGAAGAGGACAAATCAGAAATCCGTTAGTACGGGGAGTAATTGCTGAAAAAAAAGGTCTGAACTCGAAAAGTCCAGACCTTTTCTTTTCCCTTAACAAAAGGGTACGGTTCATACAGAATTAGAATCGAAAGACTGCAGCCATACGGAAGGTATGTGCCGTAAGAGAAGTTTCAGCTGTATAACCCGGATAATAGGCGCTGCTGGCCGGGGCATCAATCATGTAGCTGTCGCTTCCGTAATCGTCATAGAGATATTCAAAACGAAAGGTAAGGCTGTCGTTGACAGCAAGCTCAGTACCGCAACCGACTGTCCATCCCACCAGGGTGGAATCTTCTTCACCATAACCCCAATCAACGTCATCAGTCGTAATTTGAGCGATTGCAAGACCACCTGCAGCAAAGAAGAGTGCATTCTGCATTTGATACCCTAACTTCGCACGAATATGAGCATTCCACTTAAGGTCAAAGGATATGTAATTATTGTAGTAAGTCGATTCACCAGCATCGAGGTCAGCTGTGCCGACACCGCCGTCAATTTCAAAACCCACCACATACTGCTCAACCTGATGATTGAAACCGGCGATTAATCCACCCTGAAATCCGTCAATATCGGCATCAAAATCACTTATGTTGTAATTTCGTTCATCGTAGTCAGCATTGCCCAGCAGCCATCCGGCATGTGCTCCTAAATAAGGACCAGACCAGTCTAGACCCATCTGCTCGTTCTGCGCCTCAGCCATCAGCGGCATAAGCAGCATGCCCAGTGTCAAAGAAGCAATCTTCATTTTTTTGCTCATTTTCAGTCTCCCTTCCAAGTGAATAAACGGGGTTTTCACAATTGTTCAACCGGCAATCAATCGCAAGAGTAAGTTCTCTCTCAAGAATCTACTCGTAATACTCTAACATCAATACACTTTCTAAAACAACGAGAATTTCAACAAGCTGTTTATCCTGCTCGATCCTATCTGCCTGATAGTGTTTTCTTCATATCAGGGCAGCTAATTTCTGTAGAGCAGATTTGGATAAGGATCATAATTAAAGCAGCCGAACTGTACCTCTGGTGCGTTTTCTTTGAGAAAAAAAATCACTCCCGATGCAGGGTAGTCTTCATCCACTGAATAACTGCAGAAAGATAATTTCCCTCTTTTTTCTGATCCTTCTTCTCGAACCATCCAAGCTCGGCAAACAGTGAAAGATTCCACAGTGATCCGCCGAAACCCTCATGGAGCAGCATCAGTTCCGCCTGCTGAAGGGCGTTGAGGGAGTCCTTTTGCGAGTCGCGGGTAAAAATCGTGACATTCCCATCCATAGAGGCGGCAATTGCAATGGAGCCCGGCTGATCATAGGCAAACTGGGCTGCAGACTGATGTCTGGTACCGCCAAGGGCTGTGAATTTGCCTTCGATCCCTGATTCTGATTCAAAAGGATTGAGCAGCTGCATGGCCGTCGATGTCGCATCAACGTTGATCGGCCTTATCTTTGCACCGAAGCAGTAGACATAACGGTCAAAATTCATCACCAGAGCACCGTCAACGGCGGTCAACCGGGCAATCCTGTTGCACTGCTGCTGAATTTTCTGCCAGCTGTCAACCCAATCCTTCTGGTGAGGAAGATTCATCTCCTCAATCATCCTCGTAATCTGGTCAAGACCTTCATATTCTTCTTTCTGAAAAGGCATCTGCCTCGAGTCGACATCGAGAAAGTTTGCCCCGCCGGTGTATCTGATAGGCGCCTTAATCGACGGGCTCCAGTTTTGGTTTTCTGGGACAATCAATATAGTGCCGCCACGGCCGTGAGCCCGCATCTGCTGAGCGATTTTTAAAATAGCGTTATACCGGAGCAGATTAATGATCGCAATTTCGTCAGCTTTTGCCTCGGCAGCGATCTTTGCCATCATCGACTGCATAATGATCTTGTGATCAAGAAATACCGCCGCATTACCGGTTACTGCGGCAATGCTTCTGCCGCTGAAGAGGATAAGAATCCTGCCGGGGCCTAATACCTGTACCCAGAAATCAGGTTTAATCAGCTCGTATGGTGCTGAAGTGAACCCCCAAATTTTCAGGTCGCCTGTCTCATCAGGCCAGATACCGATATCCGATTTTGGATTCTCAAGGGCCGGACCGAGCTTGACCAGAGTTTTCGCTGTCAGTTCAAGAGGGATATCAAAACGAAAGGTATCTGATGTATTATTAACCGGGTTCAAAATAAGCGAGGCCGTCACAGAATTACCTTCTTCTGTTGCAAAACTGGCCCAGTAGGCAACATCTAATATCTTTGCCAGCTGATCACGGGTCGGAATATTGCCTTTAAGAAAAACCGACTGAAACATTGCACCGGTACTGCTGCTCTCCTGCGGTGCACTGATCCGGTCAAATAATTGCTGAATAAACTGTTCATTAAGCTGAAATGCTGGGTTAGCCATAGTGTGACGCTTGCCTTGAGAGAGAAAATGGATATCTGAGAAGCATTGTAATAACCGCCACAGTGATACGTAGTCACTTTTTTAGAAAAAACAATTCCTCCATATTTACCGTAACAAAAGATATTCAGGTACAATCCTAACTGAAACGATATGTTTTTCCTATTCATTTTATACCCTCTTCAGGCAAAGGCCTTCTCCACAAAGCTTTCTGAACTCCTCAATGCAATAACCTGTTCTGACAACACTTATTCTATGTTCTGCATGCTTACTCCATTCCATGGGCCGAATTACCATCAGGATCCGGACCCTGTTTTACCATTAATGGGTATTACTGCTGATCGGGACACCAGCTGCGTTTGTATTTCAAGAATGCTCAGCCAGAAGACTGCGCCGATAATCAGAACACTTCCACACCATTGACATCGGCTCAAGCTCTCTCCAAGAAGCAGGTAAGCCCAGACGATTGTCAGCACGGGCTCGGCTGTCAACAGTATATTAACTGTAGAAGCAGGCAGACCTGATAAGGCCATGTTCAGAAAGGCAAAGCCGAACAGAGTCGGCCCAATCGCCAAAAGCAGCAGCAACATCCACCAGTCTAAGCTCACCCGAGGGAAAAAAGCCCAGCTACCTGCAGGCTCCATCACTTTTCCTGCAACCATTACCGCCGCCAGCCATAACGTCGCGAAGAAAAAGGTGTAAAACAGCATGGTCCAGGGATTATAGGCTTGCGACATTTTCATGCGACCGCCTACACTGTACAGGGAATAGGCAAATCCTGAAAACACTCCACATCCCACTGCAGCCAGATTCCCCCTCCAGAAACTCAAAGCAGTATTTCCTGCAATCAGGATGATCCCTACAATGGCAAGAATAGCGATAAAAATTTTTGCCCATGTTATCCGCTCATTGAAGATCAGATGACCAAGCAGCAGGGAAAAGAAAACGGAAAGATAAACCAGAACAGTTGCCACCGCCGCCCCGTTATACAGAACCGACAGCGTCCAGGAAATGTTAAACATCGCAAGCACAAGCCCAAAACCTGCAAAAAAGTACAGATCCTTTTTCCTGATTTCTGTTAACATCGGATAAAACAGTTCAAGAAAAACCCCGAGCAGCAGGCAGAGCATAGTATTACGCCAGAATGCGATACACACAGGAGAGACCGTGTAGTTTGTCAAAAGATAGCGAAGCAATATACCAGTCGTAGATAACAGCAGAATTGCCATACCGGCATAGCCTCCAGCCGCCCCTTCACCCTTTATCCAGTTTGCCATTGTTCAACCCTCTGTAATTTTTTTTTGCTTTGTGCCTCATGAGCTGTTTGCTTCTCGCTCACGACACGCAGAGGAAAACATAGCAGACTATTGACCCCGCATTAAGATCCAATTATACTGATATTTGATCAGTCCAATAAGCAACCTTAATCGATTGGATGGGTCCAATTATATAAAAATAGCCATAAAGAATATAGCCAATATGCATATTGAACTCGACCGCAACCATACGCTGCCCATTTATCGACAAATTGAAAATCACCTGAGAAAAGCCATCGAAAACGGTTCTCTCAAGACAGGGACAAAGCTGCCGCCCATAAGAAACATGGCAAGCGACCTCGGCATAAACCGTATTACCGTCGAGACGGCATACCAATATCTGGAAGCTGACGGTCTGATAGAGAAAAAGACCGGGAGCGGAACCTTCGTGCTGCCGGTTCATGGACGTAAAACGAAACGCCGGGAAGAAGAAACGGCCTGGCCGCATTGGCAGTTCGGCCCTTTAGGAAAAATCAAGATCGAAAACTTGAACAGGCTTGAAGATCAGCTGCAGCTTGAACAGCATGATTCACCAATAACCTTTTCAAGTGGAATCGGTGACCCGACCCTTTTCCCGATCGAGGATTTCGGCAAAACCCTGCAACGTGTAATAAGGCGCGACGGCGTTTTCAGCCTGATCTACGGAGAACCGAACGGTTACCTGCCACTCAGGGAAACGATAAGCCAGATACTAGCCGCTCGAGGCCAACAGTTTGCGCCCTCGGATATCCTGATCACCACCGGCTCCCAGCAGGCAATAACCCTGGTCAGCCTGCTGATCCTCAAGCCGGGTGATACGGTCATTGTCGAAAACCCGACCTATTCCGGTGCCAGCGACCTTTTCAAAGCCTTCCACGCCAACGTTATCGGCATTGACATGGACAAGGAAGGAATGAAAGTGGAAAGCCTTGAAGAACAGCTCAGGATCTTTCACCCCAAATTGATCTACACGATCCCTAATTACAACAATCCTACCGGCATAAGCATGTCCGGATACAGACGGAGAATGCTGCTTGATCTTGCTGAAAGATACAATGTCCCCATCCTGGAAGACGATTACGTCGGCGATCTCCGATACGATGGCGTATCTCTGCCCACCCTCAAATCATTGGACCGCGTCGGCCAGGTAATATACATCTCGACCTTTTCCAAATTGCTGATGGCTGATATCAGGGTTGGCTACATCATCTCTGAAGGACCGATCTACGAGAAACTCGTCAACCTCAAATGCCTCAACGACCTCGCCACGCCCAACCTTTTCCAGCGCGCCCTCAACGCCTATCTTTCCGTCGGTCGATACCAGGCTCACATCAAGAAACTGACCAGGGTCTACAGAAAACGAAGGGATTTTGCGCTCAATGCTGTCGAGTCTATCTTCGGCCAGCAGGCCTGCCGCGACACGCCTAAAGGCGGGTTCTTTCTCTGGCTCGGCCTGAAAGACATTAAAGACGAGAAGCTGCTTGAGAATAACTGCAGAAAAAACGGCGTCTATTTCGGTCGGTCCTACCAGCTTCTCTCCCACCCTGAGCTTACCTTTTTGAGGATGAATTTTGCAGCGCATCCTGAAGCCAATATTGAAAAAGGTTTGTCCAGATTAAAAAAGAGCCTTGCCGACAGCCGCTGCTAATTGGTATCGCTATAGTCGTTGAAGACACCCGTGTTTTACCTGTTTTGAAGAAGCAGATGCTGTTTGGCAGATCTGCTCTCTAAACAGGATTTCAGGTACCGGCTATTTTCTACAATTTCAAAAAGCATTTTTTTGTTTGACACACGATTATCAAATTAGTATTACTCACTGTGTTACAAATTCCCATTAAGTGTTACCATCAATATTCATTCTGGTATTGTCTTTTTCTATAACACCGGAAACAACAGCAAGGGGGGCCTTAATTATGCACATGGCAGACGCGCTTCTTTCGCCGGCAGTTGGCGGAACAATGTGGGTTGCAACCGCATCAACAATTGCTTTTTGCGCAAAAAAAATCCAGATGAATCTGGATGACCGCAAGATTCCACTGATGGGGGTTCTCGGTGCCTTCATCTTTGCCGCACAGATGATCAACTTTACAATCCCAGCAACCGGTTCTTCAGGCCATCTTGGTGGAGGAATGATATTAGCGATCCTTCTGGGACCGTATGCCGCATTCCTGACTATTGCCTCAGTCCTGACCGTGCAGGCGCTGTTTTTTGCCGACGGCGGCCTCCTTGCTCTAGGCTGCAATATCTTTAACCTTGGTGTTTTTCCATGCTTTATAGCCTATCCTCTCATCTATAAACCCATAGTGGGAAACAACCCGACGCCAATGAAAATAGGCATAGGAGCGACCCTGGCAGGCATAGTCGGCCTCCAGCTAGGTGCTTTAGGCGTAGTGGTTGAGACTGTCTTATCAGGGATTTCTGAACTACCGCTTTCCAGTTTTCTCTCTGTCATGCTGCCGATCCACCTTGCAATCGGACTGGTTGAAGGTCTTGTCACTACCGCTGTGGTGACCTTTGTCTGGAAGGCCCGCCCTGAAATCCTCGATATCTCAAGCCAGGCAGAAGCTGCCGGCAAGTTTTCAATTAAAAACGTTCTTGCCGGGCTCGGGATTGCCGCGGTTATTACCGGAGGAGCCTTATCATGGTTTGCCTCATCTTCACCGGACGGCCTTGAATGGTCAATGTTCCGGGTCTCAGGCAGTGAAGAGTTGGAAACGCCGAGAGATGGCATCCACCACGTGCTTGCTTCTTTGCAGGAAAAGACTTCCATCCTTCCTGATTACGGCTTTAAAGCAACAGAAACAGAAGAAACCGCTTCTGAAAAGCCCGCCTCTTCCTGGCCGGCTGTCGACGCTGGAACATCGACCTCAGGTCTTGTGGGAGGCGGCTTGACCCTGGTTCTGGCAGCATTTATCGGCATGCTTTTCAAGCGCCGCAAACAGGAACGATGAACAGACTGATATAAACTCAAGAAACTTGTCTTCAAGGGGCAGTGATGGTAATGTGCCGTCTCTGCCCATTTTTTTGCTATTTTTTCAGGAGTCGTCTGCATGGCCAAAATCGAGTCAGCTTTTTTTGATCTGAGCTATCTGGAAAATCTGGCCAGCCAAAGTTCATCCGTTCACAGGCTCGATCCCCGTATAAAGGTGCTTCTTTCTGCCGCATTTGTTGTCTGTGTAGTTTCCTTTGATAAATACGTAATTTCTGCAATGCTCCCTTTCGGTCTCTTTCTCCTTGTGGTTGCAGGCATTGCCAATATCCCCATCGATTTTATCATCAAGAAGCTGATAGTTGTTTCCCCCTTCGCGATCATGGTGGGGATATTCAACCCGCTTCTTGATCAGCAGATTATCATGCATCTGGGTTCTGTGAACATCTCCGGGGGTTTTGTTTCATTTTTCTCAATTCTGCTCCGGTTCAGCCTGACGGTAAGTGCCATGCTTATTCTCATCGCAACCACAGGCTTCAACAGTGTTTGCATGGCCATGGTCAAACTCGGCATGCCCAAGATCTTTGCAGTGCAGCTGCTGATGCTCTACCGCTATATATTTGTCTTCATCGACGAAGGAATGCGCATGTTTCAGGCCCGGACACTGCGTTCTTTCAAGAAACGGAGCATGGGAGTAAAAACATTCTCCTATATTATCGGCCAAATGCTGCTGCGCACCATTGACAGAGCACAACGAATCCATCTGGCCATGCTGTGCAGAGGCTTTGACGGCACAATCAGGATCAGACAAACAATTAAAATAACTGCCAAAGACGTCGTCTTTCTGATTATTGGTCTGTTGATACTGCTGTTCATGCGAAAATATAATATCCCGTTACTGCTCGGGACTGTTTTTACAGGAATTTCATAATGAGCCATCATATTGTAGAAGTACAGGATCTTACCCATACCTATGCCGATGGCACAAAGGCCGTAAAGGGCATCTCTTTTCGCATTCATCATGGAGAATCGGTGGCCGTAGTCGGGGCAAACGGCGCCGGGAAATCAACCCTGCTGCTCCATCTTAACGGCTTTCTTACCCCGCAAACCGGCAGGATTCGTATCGGAGACTTTTATCTGACCAAGGATACCGTCCAGGAAATCCGTAAAACTGTTGGCATGATCTTTCAAAACCCTGATGATCAGCTTTTTATGCCGACAGTATATGATGACGTTGCCTACGGCCCTGTTAATTTAGGTTTATCACCAGAGCAGGTAGACAAAAGAGTACAAGATGCACTGATACAAACCGACGCCTTGCATCTGAGTGACCGTCCCCCGTACAAACTTTCCGGCGGCGAGAAAAGAACTGTCGCAATTGCAACGGTTCTTGCCATGAATCCTGAAATCCTGGTAATGGATGAACCCTCGTCAAATCTTGATCCGAAAGCAAGACGAACTCTTATTGATCTCCTGTCAGGATTCAGACATACCAAGATCATAGCCACCCATGACCTTGACATGGTTCTCGATCTCTGCGAAAGAACCATTGTTATCAAAGACGGGAAAATAACGGCAGACGGGCCGACGCTTGAGTTATTCCAGGATGTGGAACTGCTTGCCGAGAGCCACCTGGAAAAGCCGTTTCGACTGCAGGCCTGTCCGGTATGCAGCGGCCAGAAACTCCCTGAGAAGCCGGTGCAAATGGATGATCACGCCCATACACACGACCACGATCATGATCACCATCATCATGATTAATTATAGAAATGGATAAAAGATTGACCAGATTGAATCCGGGACGGTGTTCCTTCTAACTACTTTGCTGGCAATTATTCATCTGATCAAGGTCAGCGACGGGTTCAGTCCCCCGTCGAAATTTTTCTGTTTCTTGTTCAGCCGTCTAAAAAGACACCTTCCAGTGCCAGCAGTTTTTTCTTCAACTCGAGCCCATATGCATATCCGGTCAGCTTTCCATTGGCACCGATAACACGGTGACAGGGAACGACAAGCGGCAGAGGGTTTTTCGCATTGGCCATGCCGACTGCTCTGGCACCATTTTTTATTCCTAATGAATCCGCAATGTCCTTGTAACTTGCTACTTCACCGTACGGAATTGAGAGCAGGGCTTTCCACACCTGCTGCTGAAATGGCGTTCCGTTCATTTTGAGCTGCAACGAAAACACTTTAAATTCCCCTTTCAGGTAACCAAGGATCTGCTTTCTGGACTCTGTAAAATCGATGTCGCTGCGCTCCCAGTCAGGACCTACGCCAAAAGGCCGCACATCTGTCTTAAGACAGATATATTCGAGCAATTCATCATTACCTGCCAGCATTACCGGGCAGAAAGGTGTGTCAAAAATCGTATACCTCATATGCAACCTCAACTAATTCTGCAGAGCCGGATCATCATCGAGAACTTCTCTCACCTTGCCGGCAAGAACCATTCTGGAAAACGGTTTGGGAATAAAGTTAACCCCTTTCTTCAGTACGCCGTGATGGGCAATCACATTGGCGGTGTAACCGGACATAAAAATGCATTTCATCTCGGGATAGATCTCTTTCATTTGCCGTTCGAGCTCACGGCCGTTCATTTCCGGCATGATCACATCAGTAAGCAGCAGATCGATCCGCTCTTTTCCAACTCTGGCAAAGTAAAGCGCCTCGTTCGGACTTCTCGCAGTCAAAACACGATAACCAAACTGTTCCAGCATGGTCCTGGTCAGATTTAAAATGGCCGGTTCATCTTCAACCAGCAGGATGGTTTCATTTCCTTTATCGACAAGACGACACAGCTTCTTTTCTGTTTCCTGTTTTTCAAAAGCAGCATGACGCGGCAGATAGATACAGATAGTGGTTCCTGCTCCCGGCTCACTTTCAATATCAATGAACCCTTTGTTCTGCTTCACCGCGCCGTACACAGTTGCCAAACCGAGTCCGGTTCCTTTGCCAGCTGCTTTGGTAGTAAAAAAAGGTTCGAAAACATAATTGAGCGTATCAGCATCCATGCCGCAGCCATTGTCGCAGACTGAAAGACAACAGTATTCCCCCGGCATAAATCCGAGATGCTCACGGCAATAGGCATCATCAAGCTCCCGCTGACATGTTTCTATTATGATCTTCCCAACACCGCCAATAGCATCTCTTGCATTGACACAGAGATTTGCAAGCATCTGATCGACCTGACTCGGATCGATCTTCACCGGCCACAGCTCAGCGGCCGGGTGCCAGTGGAGTTCAACATCTTCACCGATGAGACGGCGAAGCATTTTCAACATGCCCTCAACCACTTCATTGATATTCATCACTTTCAGTGCTACCGTCTGTTTACGGGCAAAAGCAAGCAGGTGACTGGTCAGATCTGCGGAGCGTTCTCCTGCCTTTTTGATCTCTTCAAGATAGGAATAGACCGGAGAATCTACATCGGTTTGCTCTAGAGCAATCTCGCTGTGGCCGATGATAACACTCAGCATGTTGTTGAAATCATGCGCCACGCCTCCGGCCAGTCGTCCGACCGCCTCCATCTTCTGCGCCTGTCTCAACTGTGCTTCAAGGCTTATCCGCTCTTTCTGCTCCTCAACATTTTCAGTGATATCCCGAAACTCGACCACGCGGATAAGTTTTCCGTTATATGGAATAGCTCTGGCCTCCAGTCGAAGTGGATATTGTTCGCCGTTTTTCCGCTGTCCCACTACTTCATAAGGCTTTTCATAGCCTCGCTCGATATTTTTATCGACGATACAACGAGTTTCGTCATTAATCAGCATCAGGCCGTTCATGCCGACAAGCTCTTCGTATGAGTAGCCGGTAATATCGGAAAGTCCCTGATTACACTCCAGAATAACGCCCTTGTCATGGATTGTGATTCCTCCAAAGGATGCATTATGAAGAGCCTTGAAACGGGCCTCGCTCTCACGCAGTGCATTCTCGCCGATTTTCTGGATAGTGATATCATGCAAAGTAATTAAAATACCTGCAATATCAGAATCATGGGAAAGATTTCTGGCACTGAAATCAACCCACTTCACACTGCCGTCCCGACACATCATCCTGCACTCGAGATGATCTTCGCTGCCCTCTTCACCCATGAGATCGGTCATGATAAAAACAACAGCATGAGAATCGTCGGGATGCAGCAGTTGGAAACCGTTTCTGCCGAGTATCTCCTCCGCCTCCCAACCCAACTCATTATAAATGTTGGGACTGCAATATGTCACATCCTGCCGGGAATTAAGGATCAGAATAACATCACCGATATTGGCAAGCATCTTCTGCTGCAGTCGCTCATTTTTACGGGCAGCCGCCTCCATCGAAACAGATACCTGGCCGTCAGCCGCTCCAAGCAGCTCAAGTTTCTGCCGCAGCTTACTATTCTCCTGTTCAAGCTGTTCTATTTTCTTTTGAAATTCGAGATAACTCCGATCCATAGACCACCACGATAACTGCTTTTCAGGCCAATGACAGGCTGTTCATTTTACGGCCTGAATTGAAATTGTTTCATAACAAATTCGAACAAAATAAAGAGTACCTTATATCTGACGATTTTACCAAGAAAACAGCCTGGTAATCACGGCAGCGCCAAAAAGACGTTAATCTTTCTTCGCATCGGGTACTGTTCCGCTGGACAATCAGAGCCTAAACAATTATTGTAGAACCAGTTGCAATGCTCCAATAATCTTTAAGAAAAATATCACTATTCAGCGTATTACATGTTTTTAGAAACTGCAGATATAGAAACCGCTTCAGACGATTATGCTTCACGATTCAGCGGCGTTGCCGGTGAATATTTTCTCGACAAACAAACTGAAATTACCCTTTCACTCCTGCAGGATCTTCCGGGAGCATCGATACTCGATGTTGGCGGCGGTCATGCTCAGTTAGCCGAACCTCTTGTGCAGGCAGGCTATCAGGTCACTGTTACCGGCAGTGATGACTGCTGTAGAAAACGCCTTGATCAGCAACTTCGGCCCGGTTCATTTAAATACCTGACCTGCGACTCGCTGGCTTTGCCTTTTGAAAACCAGAGCTTTGACGTGGTTCTTGCCTTTAGACTGCTGCCCCACGTTGACAGATGGCAGGAACTGCTCGCAGAAATGTGCCGGGTTGCTAAAAAGGCCGTTATCCTTGACTATCCGGACAGCCGCTCAACGAATATCCTGTATGAACATCTTTTTGCAATGAAGAAGAAGATGGAGGGCAATACACGTACCTTCACGCTCTTCAACAGAGGCCAGATCCGCCAGGAAATGAACCGCAATCTGTTCACGCCGCCAGTGTTCAAACCCGAATTTCTCTTTCCCATGGTCATCCACCGGAAACTGCAGAACAGAGGGGTCTCCAATGTTATTGAAACTGCAGCAAAATTAACCGGCATGACTTCCCTGTTCGGCTCACCTATAATCTTCCGAAGCGACCGGAGTACGCAGGGAAAGTGACGGCCGTCTCAGAAAAGAATAGCGGGAAAGTTCTCATTCTTGCCCCGCAGCCTTTTTACCAGAACAGAGGCACTCCCATTGCCGTAAAACTACTTGCGGAAGAACTTGCAGGCGGCGGATACGATGTTCATCTTCTGGTCTTCCATGAAGGAGAGGATATTACCATGGAAGGGGTAACCCTGCACAGGATACCATCCATCTCCTTTATCAACAATATTCCTCCATCTATTTCATGGAAGAAAATTGTCTGTGATGTTTTCATGTTTTTCACCATGGTGAAACTCATCCGGCAGCACCGTTTTGATCTCATCCACGCCGTTGAGGAATCCGCCTTCATGGCGATGACGGCCAAGGTATTTTTTAAAATCCCTTACATCTACGACATGGATTCATCCCTTGCTATCCAGATTGTCGACAAGCTGAGTTTTCTGCGACCTTTCCGCGGTGTTTTTGAGTTTTTCGAAAAAAAAGCTGTAAAAGGCAGTACAGGTGTAGTTGCTGTTTGTAAAGCACTTGAAGATATTGCTCGAAAATATGCCCCTCAATGCCCGGTTGTCCGTCTTGAAGATATTACACTTTTGGACAGCTCGATTAAAAACAGTGAAAACCTGCGCGACAGTCTGCCGGGCGATGAGCCTATCATCCTCTATGTCGGAAATCTTGAAGGGTATCAGGGTATTGACCTGTTACTGGAGAGTTTTACCCTACTCAAACAAGATGGAAGTAAAGGTATTTTGGTCATTATTGGCGGGTCAGACAAACATATTGCATACTATAAAAACCTTGCAGAAAAGCTCCATATCAGTCAATATTGCTTCTTTTTGGGTTCACGGTCGGTGGAATTTCTTGGCCATTATCTCTGTCAGGCTGATATTTTGGTCTCGCCAAGAATACAAGGCAATAACACCCCGATGAAACTTTACTCATACCTTGACTCAGGAAAACCTGTTGTGGCAACAAATCTGCCCACACATACCCAGGCTCTCACCCCTGAATTCTCGGTTCTGGTTGAACCCACAGCAACAAGTATGTTTGAGGGTTTTAAACGTTTAATCGAAAACCCTGAACAGGGACGTAAAATCGGCAGCAAAGGGAAAGAGATTGCTCAAATGCAATATTCACGTGAAGCATTCTCTGAGAAGCTTCTCTCATTTTATCAAAAAGTTTCTGCCATCAATCAATCGTAAGATCTTTTTATACACACTATATGAAAATTCTAGTTACCGGTGCTACAGGCTTTACAGGACATAATCTGTGTAAAAGACTTCTACATGAAGGCCATGATGTTCGTATTCTCGTCCGCTCAAAAGAAAGAGTTCAGCTCTTGCCTTCTCCCAATCTCGAAATTATTGAAGGTGACATCCGCGACGAGATGACGGTTAACAGCTGTGTCGAAGGTACTGAAAAGATTTTTAATATCGCAGCGATGTTCCGGTCAGCCAAATCTGTTGACCAGGATTACCACGATATTCACGTCGGCGGCGTGAAACACCTGCTCAAGGCTGCAAGACGTCATGATGTAAAACGAATTGTTCATTGCAGCACGGTCGGGGTTCATGGAGATATCAAGATTGCTCCAGCCGATGAAAACGCACCCTTTGCTCCTGCTGATATCTATCAGAGAACCAAACTTGAAGGGGAACTCTGGGCCAGAGAATATGCTCATAAACACAACCTGCATCTCAGTGTAATCCGGCCAACCGCCATCTATGGCCCGGGCGATATGAGACTGCTTAAGCTCTTTAAGCTTGCAAACCAGACCGTCACCCCGATCATAGGTTCTGGTGAAATCTATTATCACATGGTCTACATCGATGATCTGGTCGAGGGTTTCATACTTGCCGGAGAGATAGATGCTGCCGTAGGCGAAGTGTTTATCATTGGAGGCGAGGAGAAAATGAAGCTGATCCATTTACTCAAAACCATCTCCAAGATCACCAAGGGCAGCAAAAGAAGAATCCATCTGCCAGTCAGACCTTTTCAACTGGCTGGGACTTTATGTGAAAAAATCTGTATTCCATTGAATATCGAACCACCAATTCACAGGAGGAGGGTTGATTTCTTTACTAAAAGCAGATCATTCTGTATTAATAAAGCAAAACGGCTGCTGCACTACAAGCCAAAATATGATCTTCACACCGGGCTGTCAAAAACTGCTGCCTGGTATTCTCAACAAGCCCTGCTGTAAATAAACAGACGACATGCAATGAGTTATCGGCTGAAAGTCATACTATATGTCATCATGACAGCAGCTCTTAGCTGTGGCTTTCTGCATCATGCAATTCCTCCGGAGCAGATTAACTTCGAGCGGCTGCATATCTTTCTTTTTAACCTGTGCAGCGGCGGAACTCTGGTTATTTATTTTACCGAGAACAAGAAGAATTTATCCTTACAGGGAAAAATCTTTCTTTTTCTGGCCCTTTGCTTTGCAGCAGCTTCTTTTTTCGAAATTTATTCCATTACGCTGATTCTTCCGCTCTTTCTCGCCGGCATTGTCGAAAGAGTCCGTATAGCCCATTTTGGCTCATGTATCCCGAAAGCTATTTTCAATTCCACAGAAAGAAATTCGCGAAAATTTCATCAGGCATCGCTGCTCTGCCTCTCTATCGGTCTTCTGCTTTCTTCGCCTGTTATTGCCAATGAGGTCTATCTCCACTGGGTCCATATACCAAAACTCAAGCTCGACACGTTTTTCCTTGGGTTCTCCTTTCCGATTTCACTGATTAGCATGTCGGTCATTTTCAGCCTGATGAAAAAGCAGAGGCCTCAACCGCGGATACTGCTTAAAAATTTAAGCTTCTGGGTGATCAATCTCGGCGTAATTATCTTTTTTATCTTCATTCTGGCCAACTGGTTTATTCCCCAGGTAATTATCTCAACCATTCTATTTATTGCCGTAACAACAATACTCTATATCTATCGCAAAGAAGGGGCCAGACTGCAGCAGAAAGCCTTTCTTACTTCCGGAATTTTCTTCCTGATCATAACCTCGATCACCGGGATAATATATATTCTTCTAGCCTTCTCTCCCGGTTATGACCCGGTCGCAGCACACCCTCTGCTCAGGCTTCATGCCTTTACCGCACTTTATGGCTGGAATCTCAGTGGTCTTGTGGTTGTTTTACGTCACGGCGACTTTCCCATTCAGCTGCACTCAAAAAGAATCATCACTCTCCACTGGATTACCGTTCTGATTCTCTGTCCGTTGGGATACTTTTTCCCGTTTTTCAGTGTCGTGGCTGTTATTGCCTATGGCTGGCTGCTTTTTAATCTGATGTTTAGAGATGGTATCCCGGACGAAGCTCTTATTGGACGAAGCACAAACATGCTCGAAAACAGCGATTGATTCCAAACAGCTCTAAACAAAAAAAAAAGCGATTGCCGAAAAGGCAATCGCTCTTTCTTCAATTCTTCAGAAAAACTATCAATCCATTTTTTCTACAGCCTTTCCGGCACCTAACCACGCAAAAATTCCGCCCGGATAACGGTAGACATTTTTATAGCCGAGTTTTTTGGCCCATACAGCACCATTGTGACTTCTGGTGCATTTAACAAAACCGCAGTAAACGATTATCTTTTTGTCTTTATTCGGTCCAAGAAGAGCTGCATAATCATCAGGAGACTTCCCTGCTGTCTCTTTGGCATCCCAATCATTCATATCAGGAATAGGGAACAGAAACTGAACAGCGCCCGGCACATGATTTTTCTTGTACGAATCTTCATACGGCATGGTATCAACAATTACAATTTCCTCGCCACTTTTCATCAGAGTATCCAATTCTTCGGTGGTAATGACATCATATCCACCACGCTGAACCTCCCGAACAAGCTTAACAGCCCCGGTTTCTTTTTCAACCTCCTGTTCAAACTTGGACGTACCGAAACCAAAGGCCTGTCCGGTACAAAACAGACACACCGCTATCGCGACAAATGCATATAAACCTTTTTTCACACTATTCTCCTTTTAAATAAATGTGTTATCCAGCTGCTGTCAGCAAATAAAAGAAAACAGGCTGGCAGTAAAAAAAACAGATCACGGATCAGCGCAGTTCGTAATCCTGAAAAAGCAAGATGCTCAGGATCCTCAGGGCCAAAACAGCCGCAATCAATATCAAGCCCTAGATGAATGCCATACGATAATATCGACATAAACAGGAGAAGCAGAAGCAATGCAGCAACTTTAGCCCATGTCTTATTTAGGAGAAGACCGACGGCGGTCACAACTTCTACCGACGGAAGAACCACAGCGGTTACAGTAACCAGATTATCAGGGACAATTCCATATGCTGCTACCACTTTAGAAAAGGCTTCTATATTGAAGAGCTTTGGAATTCCACCATAGAAATACACACCGGCAAGAAAGAATGTACAACTCCATTTCGCAACAATCTGCCACATACACCTATCCCCGTTTATTTCTTGTAAATGTACATAATAAAATGTTTTTTTATACAGATTAGTAATCTGTGTCCAATTGTATATTCCTATGCTTCATGATCACAATTTCGGTTTTCCCAATGCCTGAAGAGATCGGAGTAAGGGCATCTGTTCTTTCTACTTCACAAACCTGTTTCAGATGGTTACATTCTAGTAGTTAGGCTCTGTTTTGTTTTTTGAGGTTTGAGTAGAGTTTTACCCGATCAAGATCTTAAAAAAACAGGTGACGAGATGGAACACAGAAAATACCCTCGAGTTGCTGTCAATACCCTCATGGCAGACATATCTGACGGCAAAGGCTTCTTTATCGGTTCGATAGACAATATAAGTCGATTCGGGCTTCAAGTTTCAGATATTCCTAAACAGCTGGACAGCAATGCAGAAATACTCACCGCCATAATAAACGGGCAGGGTGAAAATTTTAAAATGTTTCTGAAACCCCGATGGGAAGTTATTAACGGGCAGAAAAAAAGAGTCGGCCTTGAGATTGAAAGCTGCTCATGGGGTTGGACAGATTATGTGATGGGGCTGGAACGAAAACGAGCCGAAGATGACTTCGTGACCATTCAATAACTTTTTTTCGTTTTACCGAAAGCTATTATTCAAGCTCAACACGTTGAAGTACGAGGTCATTGCCGTCATTTTCTATGATCTCGACTTTCATCCCTTTTGTTACATCGCTCTGCGAGATCATCACATTCACACCGAATGAGAATGATTCGACAACGATTCCTGCATTCTTTCCTACACCTACTTCGGCAAAAAGAACTTTACTGCAGTTATGCTCCCGGGCTAGATCAAGCAGTTGATTATGCAGACCCTGAGCGAGTGAAAATTCGTGCACAAAGACTCCTTTTTCGTCATTTACAGCGTTGTTTTCATACTATCCATATTGTAACGGAAGTATGAAGCACAAACACCTTCAGCCGAAATCATGCAAGGCCCTATCGGGCTCTGAGCGGTACAGGCCATGCCGAAAGCCGGACAGTCGGTCGGCAGTTTCAAACCCGCTATCACTTTATCGCACTGGCACATGCAGGGTTCAACACCCTCTGAAAAACGGATCTTAAACCGCTTTGTGGCATCGTATAAAGAGAGTTCATCCCGAATAACAAAGCCGCTTTCTTCAACTGTCCCAAGTCCGCGCCAGTCAGTGTCAACGGCAAAAAATACTTCGGAGACCAGTCTTGCAGCACGGGCACTTTCTTCCGATGAGAATTTGGTTGAGTTGCTCATATCAACTTCGGTGGTGCCTGCATTAAACTGTTTTACCAGGTTGATCAGACCATGAAGAATATCTGCAAGCTCAAAGCCGACAATGCTGCAGGCAAGATGATGTTTACGCGCCAGTTGGGCATAGGCATCGCTATCGATGACGGAATTAATATGATCCGAGCAGAGGAGTCCCTGAAGGCTCAGCTCAGGATCGCACATCAAAGTATCAAGAGTCGGCGGCAAGAGTCTTATCGAAGGAATAACACAGAAATTATCAATACCGAGACTTGCGGCCTCCAAAATGGTTTCTGCAATTGAAGGAGCTGTCGCTTCAAAACCAACTGCAGGATAAACCACGATCTTATCCGGTTTATCAATGGCCAGTTTCAGGGCCTCCATAGGGGTTGAAATCAATTCAACATGGGCCCCTTTTCTTTTCATGCTGGCAAGGGAATCGTGACTTCCGGGTACCCGGATCAGATCTTCACATGCGGCGGTGATAACATCCGGCTGGGAAGCAACTTTGACAAAGGCATCGACATGCCCCGCAGGCATGACACACACAGCACATCCAGGACCTGATACGAGCTGCAGGTTCTCCGGGATAAAGTCTCTGAGATTATATCGAAGGATTGCCCGGGTGTGGGTTCCACATACAATCATGATGCGAACAGGTTTTGTTACTATCTGCCCTAATTCCTGCAGCATGGCGCTGCAATTGCTGAGATCTTTTTTGATATTCTGTCCGCCCATTCTCTCCCCTGGAAGTTCAAAATCATATAACTCCTGCGCTTACCATCCTTTTTACGCACAGCAGCACATCCAAGAACAAAACGTTTCTATTATCTCATAAAACCAAAAAAAAATCACGGGTTAGTTTTTACAAACCAACCCGTGATTTTTTATTACACAGAAAACAGCTTAGATTCTAGTTAGTTGGTGATACGATCAATCTCAACACCTTTAGAATCGATGATGCTTACTGACATTGGGATACCGCCATCCAGGCGGTGAGTAGCACAGGACATTCAGGGGTCATAGGCACGCACTGCCATTTCAACCTGATTAAGAATGCCTTGGTCATACTTACCGTCTTTAATGAGGGCGATTGCCGACTGTTTTACACTCATATTCATTGGAGCAATGTTATGAGTGGTTCCAACGATGAGGTTGGCTTTGGTGATACAACCGTTTTCATCGGTGGTGTAATCATGGATGAGAGTACCGCGAGGAGCCTCAACCACACCAACACCGCGACCCGCACCAGGAGTAACCTCGGCACGAACGTTGGTATCGGTAATGCCATCCCAGTTCAGCAGCTCAAGGGTACGCTCACAGGCGTAGATGAGCTCGATGAGACGTGCATAATGGTACAGCAGGGTCTGCTGAGCAGGACGTCCGAACACTGATCTGAACTCTTCAAGCGCAGCATTGGCTTTAGGAGTAGAGATGTGGTCACAGACGTTGATTCTCGCAAGGGTGTTAGAACGATAGATACCCTTAGGAGCATCAAGGTTCATATCAAAACCTTCACCCCAGCTCTTGGCGTATGGCATCTTACCGAAACACCATGGCTCGGTATGCTCGCCAAGATAATCAAGATAGTCTTCGGTTTTGAAATCTGTGAAAGTTCCATCCGCCTTCATCAGACGAAGATCACCATCGAAGATTCTGAAAGACTTGTCGTTCTTATCAATGGTACCGAGGAAACCAGTCTTGATCACACCAAGCTGCTTGATAACTTCAAGGTATTTGTTGAATACATTATTCTTGGCAAAATCCAGGGTGTATTCAGCAAAATCAAGCAGGGTCTGGGTGTCCTTGATCATCGCCTGACGCTCGCTCTCAAGCAGCGGCTTGGAAAAACCACCGACAACAGCAGCGATCGGATGAATGGCCTTTCCTGCGAAACGCTCAATCATCATCTGACCAAGCTGACGCATCTGAACGACCTTGGTAGCCAGTTCAGGAGCAGCCTTTACAACACCGATAACGTTTCTTACTGAGTAGTCAGCATCCGGTCCGAGAACGAAGTCAGGTGCTGCCAGGAAGAAGAAATGCAGAATCTTGTCGTTGATGTGCGCCATTACCTGCAGCAGCTCACGCAGCTTGTGGCCGGTTGCAGTCGGAGTTACACCGAATGCACCGTCAACAGCCTTGTTGGAAGCAGTGTGGTGCATCCACGGACAGATACCGCAGATACGGTTAACGATTCTAGGAACTTCCTCAGCAGGACGCCCCTCTATAAATTTTTCAAACCCGCGTAAGGACTGAATATGCATGAAAGCATCTTCAACATTGCCGGTGTCATCAAGATGAATGGCAATCTTTGCGTGTCCTTCAATACGGGAAACAGGTGCTAAGTTTAATACCTTTCCCATCTTAGGCTGCCTCCTCTACTTTGTTTTGGCCGGACGGAGATTACCGTGCGCACCGGAAAATCTTAACAATGAACGACGGTCAACAACGGATGAGTAATCAATACCGTTTGAGGCCAGGGCATTCATCATATCAAGCATCTGATTTCCTTTACCCTGCACAGGTCCGAAACAGCCTCTGCAAGGAACACGTGCAGCGATACAGCTTGGCGCACCGCGACCGACAGCACAACCTGATGCGGTCACAGGTCCCATACACATGTATCCCTGCTCAAGAAGACAGCGCATGTCAGAAATAGGCTGAGCTGGATCAAACTCTGCATTGGAGATAAATCTTTTCACCTCTGTCACAGCCCCTTTACCCTCACGTCTGGTCGGACAGGTGTCGCAAACAGACTTGGTAGGCAGGTTGGGTGCCCGGTTCTCAAGAAGAGAAACGATAACCTCTGCAATAAGGGCAGGGTTTGGCGGACATCCTGGAAGCTCCATATCAACTTTTACTATTTCGCTGCAGGCATACACGCGGCCAAGTAATGTCGGAACTTCAATTGTCGGAATTGTGGCACCAGCATCAGTGCTTGGGGTTTCCTGAGTCTGCTGCAGGGTTTCCACGCCGTTCATACCATTCATGAGAGCTGGAATACCACCACCGGTAGCACAGGATCCAAGTGCAATAAGCACCTGACATTTCTTCCTCATTTCGTGGAGGACTTCTTCGTGCTCGGTGTTGTTTACACCACCGGTCACGATACCAACCACAGCCTCGGGAATGGTTAACTCGACACCCTCACCGGTCTGTCCAAAATACTTATGATCCATAAGTACAGGAGAGTGAACGATGTCAAGTGCTTCAGTAATAATCGGAACAAGTGCTTCGCCGATGTTCAGGATTGCGATCTCACATCCTGAACAGGAGCAAAGCCATTCCATAGCAGTTGTTACACCCATATCTTTTATCGGGCCCAGAGCCTTGACTCTCTGTGTTGTCTCCGTAACAGCAGCGACAAATTTATCCGGCTCTGCCGAAGATACCCAGTGAAGTGAGAAACGACCTCTGTCCAGACCATAGTCTTCAAGAAGATCAGAGATCATATTGCAACGTTTTTCAGCTTTGTAATTACCGTCCAGGTAATGGCATTCACCGAGGTGTCAGCCAAGTACCATTACACCGTCAGCTCCCTGCTGAAATGCATCCATTACCAACTCCGGATGGACCATGCCCGAACACATAACCCGTACGATACGTACGTTGTGTGGGTACTGCATTCTCGCAGTACCCGCAAGATCAGCCGCGGCATAGGAGCACCAGTTGCAACAAAATGCAATGATTTTAGGTTCAAAACTCATTTGAATTACTCCTTATATCTTTATTTCGTTTCTGTTCTCTAACACGCTCTAACCCAGCTAAGCTGGATAAGAACCTTTAACCAGATCAGTTAATGATCTGGAAGGTACTAAATAGCAAGAGCCGCGCTAACCTGACTGCTCAGCTGCTGCAGGGTGAAACCGGCAACCGCTACGCCTTCCTTCGGACAGGTAGCCTGACAGAGACCACAGCCTTTACACTTGGCTTTGTTCACATCGATGACCTTTGTTGGGGCAGCACCCTCAGCGGTTGCTTTAACCTCAAGCAGAGAAATTGCATGATATGGACAAACATCAACGCAAAGAGCACAGCCATCACACTTGCTGCTATCAACCTGGGCCTTGATTGCATCAAGGGTAACCTCAAGTTTGGACAACAGGGTGGCAGCTCTGGCTGAGGCAGCAAGCGCCTGAGCAACAGATTCTTCAAGTGGTTTTGGATAGTGAGCCATACCGGCAACGAACATACCATCGGTTGCGAAATCAACCGGTCGAAGCTTGGCATGAGCCTCCTGGAAGAAACCGTCACCATCAAGAGAGATCTTGTACATCTGTGACAGGGTCTTGAAATCGGACTTTGGTCTGATTCCGGAAGCAAGCACAACCATATCGGCCTTGATGATGACCGGACGATGCAGAACGTGATCGATAACCTGAACATCAATCACATCACCGTTTTTGGTAACCTGAGGCTTGCCGTGGATTTCGTAGTTGATGAACATGACACCAAGAGAACGGGCCTCACGATACAGCTTCTCGCGCTGCGCATAGGTTCTCATATCGCGGTAGAGGATATAGACATTACGGCTTGGATCCTCTTTCTTCAGTGCAATGGCAGACTGTACAGAGTGGGTACAGCAGACCTTGGAACAGTACATATGACCTTCTTCACGGGATCCGACACACTGGATGAAAACAAAGTTTTTCTTACCAGCCTTGTCAGCACTGTCAAAATCGATACCATTTACTACTCCGGCGATCTCACCGTAACCGTATTCGGTCGGCTGGTATGCATCTGCACCAACAGCAACTACACCTGCACCGTGCTCAATTACAGTCTCAACACCGTCTTTGCCTTTGAGAGTGGTTTTGAAGTTACCGACAAAACCTTCTGCAGCAGAGACTTCGGTCTCGGTGAAAACGGTTATCTTCTCATTCCAGTTGACCTGATCGATCAACTTGGCAACCTGAGGAGCAACTTCTTCACCCGACCAGGTATGATCAAGTTTAAGAGCATTACCGCCAAGCTTTGCACTTTTTTCAACCAGTGTTACAACAAATCCCTGCTCAGCAAGATTGAGAGCAGAAGTCATGCCTGCAACACCACCACCGATTACCAGAGCAGTCTGGGTTATCGGTACTGAAATAGGAGCAAGAGATGCAGAGAAAGTTACCTTAGCAACAGCCATTCTCACCAGATCACATGCCTTTTTGGTTGCAATCTCTTTCGAGTCATGAACCCAGGAGTTGTGGTTTCTGATGTTGGCCATCTCAACAAGGTACTGGTTGAGACCGGCCGACTTCAGGGTCTCACGGAACAAAGGTTCGTGGGTTCTTGGAGTACAGGCAGCGATTGCTACCCTGTTAAGGCCAAGTTCCTTGATACGAACAGCAAGACCTTCCTGAGCATCCTGAGAACAGGTGAACAGGTTTCTTTCAACATGGGCTACACCCGGCAGGGTCTTGGCATATGCTTCAACCGCTTCCACATCGACCATACCGGCAATGTTGGAACCACAGTGACAGACAAAGACACCGATTTTAGGCTCTTCACCAGCGATATTGCGCTCTTCCGGGAAGACCGCTTCTTTGGTGAGCTCATTTCTTGCAGGAGCAAGAACGTCAGCAACTGCAGCCGCTGCGGCAGAACCTTCAACAACAGCCTGTGGAATATCTTTTGGTCCGGCAAATGCACCGGCGGTAAAGATACCGTCACGGGTTGTGGTAACAGGAGTAAAATCCTTGGTCTTGGCGAAACGATCAGCAGTGACTTCAATACCTGCCATTTCGGCAAGCTCAAGAACGTGCTTCGGAGTCTCAAGACCAACAGAAAGGACAACCAGATCAAAATACTCTTCAATCTGAACTCCTGCATTGTTTACATAAGAAAGGCGAAGGTCACCATTTGCTCCCTGTGGTTCAACAGAGTTCACACGGCAGCGGATGAAGTTTACACCGCTATCATTTTTGGCACGTTCCATATACTGATCAAATTCTTTACCATGTGTACGCATATCCATGTAGAAGATAGAGGTCTCAAGACCAGGCTCATGAGCCTTGGCGATGACCGCTTCTTTGATTGCATACATACAGCAGACAGATGAACAGTATCCGTTTCCACAGGTATTCTCATCACGGGAACCGATACACTGGAGGAAAGCAACTTTCTTCACTTTCTTTCCGTCGGATGGACGTACAAGGTGTCCTTCGGTTGGACCGGTAGCAGAGAGATATCTCTCAAACTGCAGGGAGGTCACAACGTTTGGATACACACCGAATCCCCATACCTTGGCATTGGTAGGATCATAAGCCTCGAAACCAGGGGCCATAACAATGGCGCCTACGTTGATCTCGTGAGTCTTTTCAGTGTCGTTGTAGTTGATAGCACCGGCATCACAAACCTGCTCACAGAAACCGCATGGCAGTTTCTCTTTTCCCTTAGCCATAGCGGTAAGGCGCAGACATTGGCTGCCGTCGATCTGATACTTCAGCGGTACCGCCTGAGAGTATTTTACGTAGATAGCTTTTCTCTTTCCGGTTGCAGCGTCATACTCACTGTCAACCTTCTTCGGACATTTTTCAGTACACGCACCACATGCGATACATTTGTCCATGTCCACATAACGTGGAGCTTCTTTAACTGTTACATTGAAATTTCCAACTTCACCACTGATGTTGGTAACTTCACTCAGAGTCATTAACTTTATGTTTAAGTGCCGACCGCACTCTACCAATTTTGGCGCGATTATTCACATCGAGCAATCATTGGTGGGGAAAGTCTTATCCAACTGAGCCATGGCACCACCGATAGCACCTGATTTTTCAACCAGGTATACGTAGTAGCCAGCATCAGCGAGATCTAGAGCGGACTGCATGCCCGTGACTCCACCTCCCACGATCATTACCGACCCAATTTTTTTATTGTCCAGCATGACAGGTGTCTCCTTCTCGATTTTTTGTATCTATAATTTGCAATAGCAACGCAAATTATTCCTTCATAAACATCCGGTCGTAACCGAATGACAGTTCACTGCAACTTATCAATGCTCAATCACCGGCTCTGCCTTGTCTTTACCCGGCATAATCAGAGAATCAGCAACCAGCTGCCAGAGATATTTGGTCTTGATTCCAAGCTCAAACTCTTTGGTCAGGGACTTCATGATCTGATCACGACAGTTATGGCAAGGAGCAACTACCAGGCTGGCACCCGACTCTTTAATCTGGCGAGCTTTGGTACGACCATAGTAGATACGCTCTGCTTCATAAGGCATTGCCCAGGCACCACCACCGGCACCACAGCAATATGCGCTGTTGCGATTTGGCTGCAGTTCTCTCAATTCGCCGGTAGCACAGGCTGCGGCCACTGCGCGGCCTTCTTCAAAATATGCCTGGCCAAAACGTTTGAGCGATTTACGACCATAGTTGCAAGGATCGTGATAAACGATGTTATGCTCCGCATGAACATCTTTATCGATACGGATTTTACCTTCATTGAGGTATTCGAGGAGAAGATCAAAGACTGTAACAATTTTGAACTCTTCAAGTGCTTCAGGAAACCATTTGGTCAACCCGTCCCGGGTTGCGAAGTATGCATGGCCTCACTCGGGTAGCAGCAGTACCTGACACTTGAGTCGCCTCATGTTGTCTACCAGACGGCCGACAACCGTTTTCTGCGCTTCATCATCACCGGAGAACAGACCCCAGTTTACACCCTCCCAGTACTCTGACGGGATGGTCCATGATTCACCGGCAGCATAAAAGATCTTCCACCACCATTTCATGTCATCTGGCTCACCGAAAGGCTCTTTGGAGTTGATGGTAACCATAACTCTTGCGCCTTCAACATCGATAGGTGTAACAAATCCAGGACAACAATCTTCGGCAAGCTCGACACCTATATCCTCACAGAGGAAAACAAAGTCGTCTTTTGGAATACCAAGGTTGTTACCACGCTCAAGACACATGGCCACACCTTTATGAATCGGTCCAGGTACGAGGTCCCTCTCACGAGTTCCGCGAACTTTTCTCATAAGAGCAGTGATCTGGATGTTTGCAGGGCAGCTTACTTCACATTTGCCGCACATTGTACACATCCATGGGAACTTGCTTGCAACAAGCTCATCATCAAGCCCCATGAAAGCCATACGAACCACCTTTCTAGGGTCCATCCCCTCTACGCCAGTAATAGGGCACGCACTGGCACAGGTACCACAGGTCATACAGGAATCAGCCCAATTGGCATCTGTATACAGACCGCTGTGTGCGCCACCAAGAACTACTGGTTTTGCGGCAGCCGGCTCAGCATCAAGTGCATGGTATTGCTCCTGGGTAACATGGGTGCTTGGCTTGAGCATCGGCTCAAGTCCAAAATGATCGCAAAGGTTGTGATAGTCGCTCAGAGCCATCAGGTACATTCCGCCAGGGCCTTCTTTGGCTGGCACTGTACCTTTGGATATCCAGTTTTTAATAACTGTCTGAGTGACTCCAAATTCCTCTGCCATTTCGCTGACTTTAAATTCATACATCATGATAAGGTCACCTCATTTAGCTGTTTTCGGAAAGAATTTGTGAAATCTTCTCACACGCTATCGGAACGGCTGCAGACACGGCAGGGGAAAGGCCCGGAGAGATCTCATCCGGAATGCACTCGGCCTGGACGGCCAAGATTCTGACGCTCATGCCCGTATGCTGTTCTAGTTCTACTAACATATTTACGGTGGGGAATTGGTGGAGGGAAAAATCGTGGATCTTTTTAAGAGGAATAGCGGCAGTATCAATCTCGAACACTTCGCCCGGGACCCGATCCGGCATATCGACAGCATCAATGAGAATGATGTTGTCCGGCCTGCCGACATCGGTCAGCAGATAGTCGAACAGATATTCCCGCACCCCAGTGTCGGCATCAATCGCTTTGACATCATCGGGTAGGCAATTTCTTCTGTGCAACTCATTGATAATCTCCGGACCAACACCGTCATCACCCATGACGATATTGCCAACACCGAAAATCACAGTCGAATACTTTTTCGGTTCCATGCCTGCACTACACCCCTTGTGAATAAAGAAACAAACAACAAACTACCATCAAGCTACAGGTAGATCAAACGCTAAAACTCAATTTTACAAATCTTGTTCATGAGTTAGAACCACCTAGGGGAAAAACCGTTTTTAATTAAGAATGTTAGCAATACTTTTCAATCAACAGCATCCCCCCACAGATGTTAAATACTGTTATTGTGTAGCCCTATTCACCATTTCCTGCAAGAAAAATCATACAATTCGGAGCATTATAGCATAATCATATAATGACAATAGGAGAAGCCTATGATACGTGCATATGTACTTTATTATTTCCTTAAACAGACCTCAGATTTTTCAATATACTCCATTTTTAAGATAGGTTTATTTTTTAATCTGATGGCAAATTCAACCTAACCCATCACCATTATTACAATTTTCACATATGCACACTACTGTCTGCTTACCATGTTTTTCGAAAAGGTCAGGGTAAGCAGGCTTTTTTTCTCATCAATAGCCCTGTGGATTGTTCGATTGCCACCGCCAGGTATCCTCACACATCTCACGAATCCCTCTTTCGGCTTTCCAGCCGAGTTCCCGCAACGCTTTTGCCGGATTCGCCCAGCATTCGGCAATATCTCCGTCACGGCGCGGAGCTATCTGATAAGCGACAGTTTTGCCACACGCCTGCTCGAAAGCCTTTACCATATCCAGAACGCTGTAGCCCTCTCCGGTACCGAGGTTATAAATGACCAACCCGGGATTTTCGGCCAGCTTGTTTATGGCATCAACATGACCCGCCGCCAGATCAACAACATGGATATAATCCCGTACACCGGTCCCATCCTTGGTTGGATAATCATTGCCGAAGACAGACAGCTTTTCGAGCTTTCCAACGGCCACCTGGGAAATATACGGCATCAGATTATTGGGGATTCCGGTCGGATCTTCGCCTATCAGACCGCTTTTATGGGCGCCGACAGGGTTAAAATATCGAAGCAGAGCAATATTCCACTCCTTATCAGCCTGATAGACATCACCCAGAATTTCTTCCACCATCAGTTTGGTTCGGCCATACGGGTTTGTGCATGATAAGGGAAAGTCTTCTGTAATGGGGACTGAAGCAGGATCACCGTAAACCGTCGCCGATGAGCTGAATACAATACTTTTAACCTTGTGCTTTCTCATAACCTCGATCAGGTGAATGGTTCCAGTTATATTATTATGATAATACTCAAGCGGCTTTGCAACAGACTCACCTACTGCTTTGAGTCCGGCAAAATGAATTACGGTATCGAATTTTTCACTCTCTGCAAACACTTGGTCAAGCTTGTCTTTGTCGAGCAGATCAACATGATGAAAGTCAAGCGTTCCCCCTGTTATCTGTTTGACCCTCTCAAGCGCAGTCTCCTTTGCATTACAGAGATTATCTACCACGGTCACCTTATGACCGGCTTCAATAAGTTCTACACAGGTGTGACTGCCGATATAACCTGCACCACCGGTAACCAGAACATGCATACTGCCTCCTTGCATCAGAATCGGAATAGAATAAAAAGCGAATGGATATAATGTGTTTTGTTTACCACGTCCCTGACAAATTGCCAAGTCAGCAGCAAAGCCTTTAAGCCTGAAAACTCTATCAAGTCTTCATTGACACGATAACTTTACTGCTTGTGTCTCAGGCAATACACATTATATTGGTTCAACCATTTTAACAATCACCTACAGGAGGAAATATGCCATACGTAAATATTCGCGTTGCAGGAACACTTACCAAGGAACAGAAGGCCAAGATCAGCGAGGGAGTGACCGCCGTCATCTCCAAAGAAGCAAACAAACCGCCCGAGGCAGTTCTTATATTTATTGATGAAGTCGAAAGAGACAATATCGCCAAGGCCGGCAAACTGTTGAGTGACAATTAAAAAAAATCATGCAGCCGTTACAACGAATACAGCACCTTCGCCGAGAGCTCAACGAGCATTCTCACCGCTATTACGTCCTTGATGATCCTGTCATAACGGACACTGAGTACGACCAGCTCTTTCTGGAACTGTTGCAACTTGAAGAGCAGCATCCCGAACTGATCACCCCTGATTCACCAAGCCAGCGTGTTGGCGGGGCTCCTCTCGACAAGTTCTCCCAGGTTACACACAATGTTGCAATGCAGAGTCTTGAAAATGCTTTTTCAGAAGATGATTTGCGTGAATTTGAAAAACGGCTGCAAAACTATCTCAACAACAGTGATGCCATCACCTATATGGCAGAACCCAAAATAGACGGCCTTGCTGTCGAACTGGTCTATCGGGACGGAACACTTGAACAGGCCTCAACCCGCGGCGACGGCACCACCGGTGAAGATATAACCGCACAGGTAAAAACGATTCAGGCTATCCCGCTGACCCTTAGAAAGAACTACTCCGGAATCCTTGAAGTACGGGGTGAAGTCTTTATGCACAAAGACGGTTTCAACAAGCTTAATAAATTGCAGGAGAAACTCGGCAGGCAGATCTTTGCCAATCCCAGAAATGCGGCGGCAGGCTCACTCCGTCAGCTTGACCCGGCAATTACAGCAAGCCGGCCGCTGCGCTTTTTCGCTTACGCGGTTTCCACTCCTTCTTCTACCGCAACCAGCGGACAGACTGAGCTGCTTTCCATGCTCCACGATCTTGGCTTTCCAATCAACAAACTGATCAAGCCATGCTTATCAATTGACGACGTGATCAACCAGCTTGAATATCTTGGTTCAATCCGCCATACCCTCGATTACGATATTGACGGCATGGTGGTCAAGGTCGACTCATTTGAGCTGCAGGAACGTCTTGGTTCAAAAGCAAGAGCACCCCGATGGGCCATCGCCTGCAAGTTTGCGGCAACCCAGGCCACCACCAGAATTCTTTCCGTAGAATTTCAGATAGGCAGAACCGGAGCAATCACGCCGGTTGCCAATCTTGATCCGGTCAATATAGACGGCGTTCTGGTCCAACGGGCCACCTTGCACAACCGCGACGAAATCGAACGCAAACAGCTTCGTCTAGGCGACACCGTGCTGGTACAGAGGGCAGGTGATGTAATCCCTGAAGTGATCAAACCCATTATTGACAGACGAGACGGCAGTGAAACACCGATAGTTTTCCCCGAGACCTGCCCTGAATGCGGCTCACAACTTGAAAAACCTGACTCAGAAGCTGTCACCCGGTGTGTCAACCCGCTCTGCCCTGCTCAACGACTGCGAGGTCTTGCTCATTTCACATCAAAGTCGGGACTCGATATCGAAGGGCTTGGCAAAAAATATATCGAACAGCTTTTCTTACTCAATATTGTCAAATCAATTCCTGATATCTTTGAGTTAACGGTTGATGACCTGAAAAATCTCGATGGCTGGGGAGAAAAATCGGCCCGTAAGGTCATCGATGCCATCACTGCCAGAAAAGAACCGCCGCTCCACCGCTTTCTTGCCGCCTTAGGCATACGCTATATCGGCGAAGTAACCGCCGCTACTCTGGAAAGTGTTTTTTCTTCAATCGATGAACTGCAGCTGGCCTCGATAGAAACCCTGACTGAAATCGATATGGTCGGCGAGCAGGCGGCAAAAAGCCTGGTCAGTTTTTTTTCTCAGCCAGAGGTCAAGGAGATGTTTGACCGGCTTAAAAAGGCTGGTGTTGTTGTGCAGTCAAAAGAAAACGATAGCCCTCAGCATGATCTGAAACTTGCCGGAGAAACTGTTCTGTTTACCGGAAGCTTAAACACGCTTTCACGTGACGAAGCAAAAAAAATCGTTAAAGAGCATGGCGGCACAATAGCAACTTCGGTTACCCGCAGCACAACCCTTGTGGTCGTCGGTGAAAAAGCAGGATCCAAACAGAAAAAGGCCGAGGAAATGGGCAAAAAGATTATTTCTGAAGAAGCATTTCTGGCAATGCTGGCAGAATGAGGCCCTTAAGATTCTTCTAAAGCCTGCCGCCTGATTGCTTCAACGCCATGACTGCTGACAGCGCAAACTGATGCGGCCCCGTCTTTGGCCAGTCGCTCAATAAAATTTTCTGCGACATCGGCCATCCATGCCTGTTTTTTCGTGCAGGAATCACAGCTCCAGAGCCAGTGTGTCGCTGCATCGAAAAGCCGCCGGCCGGCAGGATCTTCACCCTGATGCACAGGTTCCAGAACCTGTGCCAGTTCCTCTGTAGTCGGCAAACGCCAGTCTTCCCTGCCCTGCCATTTCAGATAATTCAGCCCCGGTTCACATATGCAGCAGCCTGCAGCCAATCAAGTGGAAATCCGGCTCCCCTTCGCTGCCAGACAAGATGTGAATCGAAATGGTATGCCAACTCACCTTCTAGTTCAACGAACCTGTTTTCCCGCGAGGAAAGCGGCCGCATCAACCCGTCCAGCCCAAGGCTTTCACGAATATCTTTATACATGATCCGAACGGGTTGGGTACGAAAAGTGACAGGATTCTTTTCAAAAATTTCACCAGCAGGCGGGATATTCTGAGGCTGCTGTCTCAGCTG
>QKIH01000038.1 GCA_003249645.1 Desulfobulbaceae bacterium
AGAGGGTGTTCAAAATTTTGTGTCAGTAACTGAAAGCTGATATATTCAGCGACCAAAGGAGACTGACATGACAGAAGAAAAACCAGAATTTGATTTTCAGCAAGCTCTTGAAGAGCTGCAAAAAGGCAAAGCCCTTCTCGGAAAAGAGGGCATCCTTACCCCGCTCATCAAACAGCTAACCGAAGCTGCACTTGAAGCAGAATTAGATACCCATCTGAGCCAGGAAATCACCGGCAATCGCCGCAACGGCAAGAGTAAAAAGACCATAAAATCAGCCAATGGCAGCTTCGAACTGCAAACACCTCGAGACCGTGACGCCAGCTTTTCACCTCAGCTTGTGAAGAAACACCAGACAACGATGAGCGATGAACTGGAACAGAAAATACTCGCTCTTTACGGCCTCGGCATGAGCTACAAAGACATCTCAGCTCATCTTAAAGAGATGTATGGTGTTGAGATTTCTACAGGTGCATTAACTACCATCACTGACAAAATCATAGAAACCGTCAAGCGCTGGCAAGCCAGACCGCTTGAGTCAATATATCCGGTCGTCTGGCTCGATGCTATTCATTACAAAATCCATGAGAATGGTAAGGTTATCAGCAAGGCCGTTTATACTATTCTCGGCGTCAATCTTAATGGTAAAAAGGATGTTCTTGGTCTTTACATATCTGAAAACGAAGGTGCCAATTTTTGGCTTCAGGTGCTGACGGATCTGTCCAACCGTGGCGTGAAAGATATCCTGATTGCCTGCATTGACGGTTTGAAAGGATTTCCCGAGGCAATTGAGGCTATATTCCCGGCAACAGAGGTGCAGCTCTGCATTGTTCATCAAATCCGAAATTCATTGAAATATGTGGCCTCAAAAAATCAGAAGGAATTCATGGTAGACCTGAAGAAGGTTTATAAGGCGACGAACAAGGATATTGCCGAGGTTGAGCTTGATAACCTGGCTGAAAAATGGGACGATAAATATCCAATCGTTATTCGATCCTGGAGAAACAATTGGGAAAGATTAAGCCAATATTTCAAATATCCAAAAGAAATTCGGCGTATTATTTACACAACCAATACTATTGAAGCGGTCCACCGGCAGTTCCGAAAACTCACTAAGACCAAGGGCGCATTTCCAAATCAGGATAGCTTACTGAAATTACTCTATTTGGGGATCCAAAATGCCAAGGAAAAATGGACAATGCCAATCCAGAACTGGTCTCTGGCCATCTCGCAACTAGCCATTTTCTTTGAGGGTCGGCTGGATCAGGAGTTAGGGCTTTAAAGTGGTGGTTAAATCAAGTATGAATATGGGATATCAAAATCCGCTCCGACAAAAGTCAGCATCTCCGACGAGCGTTTGTGCGGAGCCCATTCTCGACGCTGACTTTTATCTCCGCTACCGCTGAGGCAGGAGCTGGCACTGTGAAAAATGACACAGAATTTTGAACACTCCCACTGTGTTGTTCACTTTTTCTTCTTTTTCATTCTTCCCTTTTTCTATCGTATCACCTAAACTCACGCGTTATATCTCCCGTAAACTTGTATCCCGATACCTGAGAACCGGTCCTATAAAATAGTCAATCACCCTTCTGCTTCCGA
>QKIH01000069.1 GCA_003249645.1 Desulfobulbaceae bacterium
CTGGTCAATGAAAAAGAAACTAAAAACATTACAGAGCTGATTGAAGAACATGGATCTTTTCTTGCCGAACACCTCAACTTTGCCATTGTCAGAGCCATCGTGTGGGATGCCGAAGGAATCATCATCGATCATACAAGAGCAGAAAAAATTGGCGAGAAGTATACATCGGATGATGTCAACATTGTTCAGAGCACAAAGAAACCGTTCATCAAACGGCAGATAAAAACCATGAAACAGGAAAAGGGGCAGCCTGAAATTCCGGTCATCGAAGTGTCCTATCCGATTTTCAACCGACAGGACAGTCTTCTTGCAGTCATTAAGATCATTATCAGTCTCGACAAATCGTTTGAGATGATACGGCAGGATTATCACAAATTTTCCAGAAGGGTTATGATAGGTTTTGCCCTCACCAGTCTTTTTATGGTTATTTTTACCCTTCTTTTTCTTCGCAGAAAAATTATTCTGCCAATCATTACAGTATCAAAAGGGGCTGGAGATATTGCCAAAGGCGATCTAAGCGTCACTTTCAAGCCAACCGGAAGCCTAGAAATTTTTCAGTTGATGAACTCATTTACCCAGATGGTCGAAGGGCTCAGGCAGCGAGATACAATGAAAAAGTCGCTTCAGATAGCGATGGAAGTTCAGCAAAGTCTGCTGCCAAACGCTATACCACAAGTTGACGGACTCGACATAGCCGGCAAAACCATCTATTGCGACGAGACCGGCGGAGACTATTTTGATTTTATTGAACAGCATGGGCAAGAACATACCAGCGCAGCCATTGTCGTAGCCGATGTTTCCGGTCACGGTATTTCTTCTGCCCTTTTAATGGCATCAGCTAGGGCATCGCTTCGTCAGCGTGCTGCACAGCAGGGATCGGTTGCCCAGGTAATCTCTGACGTAAACCGCCAGCTGACAGGAGATGTCGAACAAACAGGCAATTTCATGACCCTGTTCTACCTGGCAGTCGATCGTCAGCACAATCATATTCACTGGGTTCGCGCCGGCCACGATCCGGCTTTTTTATTTGATCCGGCAACCGATTCGTTTATTGAGCTCAAGGGCGAAGGTGTTGCTCTTGGCCTGGATAAAGATTGGCAATATGAGGAAAATACCAGAGAAGGCCTGAAAGAGGGTCAGATTATATTTCTTGCAACCGACGGAATTTATGAGGCAAGAAATGATCAAAACACCATGTTCGGCAAACCGCACGTTCAGCACCTGATTAGAGAAAATGCGGCTAACTCAGCAAGAGAAATCCTCGCATCCATAGAACATGCGGTCACCCTTCACCGCGGTGAAACCATGGTCGAAGATGACATGACCATGGTTGTTGTAAAAATCAGTTCTCTGCCGCAAAAAACAGAGGAATAACAATCATCATCCCCCATCCGAGCATAAGCAGAAACCCGCCAACAGGAGTAAGAAAACCAAACGGAGAAATTGACATACAGCTTTTGGCCAGCACCGTACCCTGAAAAAGAATAGAACCTGCTATAAACATATAACCGGCCCGTTCATACCTTGCACCTGGAAAGAGGTGATAAAGCACTGCCACTGCAATCAGGGCAAGGCCATGAAA
>QKIH01000130.1 GCA_003249645.1 Desulfobulbaceae bacterium
CTCAAGCGGGGAAGATATTACCGGATTACATTTTGGGCAAAGGGGGAAATGTCTGGTGAAGTATCCGCACTTGTTCGTAAAATCGGCTCGCCATGGAAAACATATTTAAGTGGGATTCGTTTCATCCCAGATGAGAACTGGAAAGAATATAGCTTTACTCAGCAAGCACCAACAGATGTTGATAGTGATATCGCAGTTTTATTCGCTACCGGAAACCTTGGCGTATTGATTATTGATGATCTTAAGGTTGAACAATTTGAGGAACCTTTAAATTCAGCACATCAAAACACCAACCCTGTTGTCAAAGGAAATTTGATACCACGCTCATCAGTTGAAGGGAAACGAGACTACTTCTGGTCATCAGGAATATACTCCGGCCCTGATGGTGAATGGGAAGACCCGCAAGCAGAACGTGTTTCGGGAGGACTTTATGGTTCATACGCTTTAAAAATTCCTTCTGCCAAAACAGAAGGCACTACCTTCACGCGAAGTTCATGGATTCCTGTCGCAGCAGATACACCGTATACATTTTCCTTTTACCTTAAAGGGGAAAAACCCGGAAGTGTTATCCAAACAAATATTTTTGCCAAACAGGGAAAAAAAGGTTTGGGGCAAAAAACATTTATCGCCACAGACAAATGGCAGCGTTGCAGTATAAGCATTTCAAAAGTACCCGCAGAAGTAACTGATATCTATTTGGGATATACCGTAAAAGCACATTCTGGTGATTTCTTTATCGATGGTTTACAGTTTGAAGCCGAAAAGGAAGCGACTGCTTATACACCATCTTTCCCATATGAGCTTTATGCAGATATGGACGGCTACAGAAGCAATATTGTTTTCTGGGGAGAGGCTGTTAAACTTAATCTATACGCAGGATCTGCAAATATCATTTCACCGGATAAAAACGTTAATGTTACATTGATCGCAACCGCGTTCCCTGACAAAGAAATCTTCAGGAAAACCATAACGCTACCTGTAAACAAAGAGACGCCCTACATTTTACCGATAAAAGCAAACGGTTTAATCAGGCTGACTATGGTTGCCGAAAAAACAGATCTGGCAGCACCGCAGGAGGTTCTTATTGCCCGATTACCACAACCACGGAATACAGGCGCTGATAGCAGCTTTGGCGGACATATTTCCATACGGCCGTTCTTTATCGACTATGCAAAAAAAATTGGCCTAAAATGGATTCGCTTTCACGACGCGACACTTATAACCAAATGGAAGGGAGTCGAAGCAATCCCCGGGAAATACAGATATTATGACACGCAGGTAAATGCTGCTGTAGAGTCCGGACTACATATACTTGGTTTGCCGGATTATCCACCGGAATGGGCATTAAAACAGGGGAAGACAAAAAAAGAGTATGTTGACCTCTTGGCATTCAGAGAGTTGTGTAAAAACCTTGCTGCACATTACAAAGGAAAAATTGATTACTGGGAAATATGGAATGAGCCATACATGAAATATTTCTTCGGGGGTAAGCCAAGCCAGTTTCCTGCGGTTTTTGAAGCCGGCGCAACTGGGGTACGTGAAGGAAATCAAAAGGCTAAAATACTTGGCTTTTGTACAGAACTGACAGACAAGGCTTATGCTAAAAATATGCCTATAGAAAAAAGAGGCATAATAGATATCCTATCCGTTCATTCATATTTTACCAATATTCCTGGAGGAGGAAGTGCGGATCTGTCTCGTGAAGTGAAATCATACCTTTCTTTTCTACAGCCACACAAACCTGAGGCTATTTGGAATACAGAAGGAAATAACCGAAGATTCGGCAGTAACAGTTTCTATACGTTTATCCCAGTTTCCAAACGCGACAATATAAATTCCGCCGCATTTGGGTCACGGGTCTGGATTGAACAAATTAACGGCGGCATCAGCAAATTCTTTATCTATACTCTGCACCAGTCAGATACTATCATGTACCACGATGGCTACCAGAGTATGATTGGTTTTGACCGAAGTGTCCCCCCTCAGGCTGTTGCCAGTGCAGTTACAGCATGGTGTATTGACGGAATGAAACCTGTGAGTGTGACACGAGATAAAGGTATCATCATGCGAGCCTTTTCTGACAACAGAAGAACAACACTATCAATATTTGACGATAGCGCAGTTACTGGAAAGTTAAATTTTGACATAAATAAAATTCCAAAAGAGATTACAGTAATTGATCTGATGGGCAACAATTTAAGGGACGAGACGAGCTCCACTTATATAATAGATGCCAAACCAGTCTTCCTTATCAGTAATTGGCCAGCTTCAAAAATGCAGGAAGCTTGTATAAAAGCGGTGTCAAAAAATTAATTATTCAAGCCTCTAAGGCTCTGTTAAAAACACATGGCAGTAACTGCTATAAAAATATATTTGCCTGCACATTAGGCAGCATAAAGCGGGCAACATTGAATTGTTTGTATAACAGTATTGCTGCTTTGACGATTTTGCAATAGGTTTTCGACAGAGCCACTGGAGACATTGTCATGGGTAAAAGCTCTTCGTTTTGTGGTATGCCATAAGGTGAAATCGAAGAAATCAGGTAAGGCTGATATATTTTCTCAAGATTACTGCCGGTATAATCATCCCCGCAATAATTGCACACACCCCGATTACCTCACTGTTTGGATGAAATGCTACCGCCGCAGAAACCAGCGCCGCATCGAGGATGCAGATTCCTGAGATTCCCGCGCCAACTACTTTTTTTACATTTATTCCGCTATTTTTAGTTATCATCATATAAATCGGATGCCCAAGATATGAAAAAAGCCCTGCCGTTATAACCCAGCCCAACCAGTTAAATGAGAGCATAAAACCCGCAACCAGCGGAACAGCTATGAGCAATGCCGATGAAATGTACAAGAGTAACGGCTCCGGTTCGACAACAGGATACTTATTATTCATCATCGCAGGAGTGGTAATTTTGTTTTGCGAAAGGACGACATGCAGATCATATTTACGCCGCATATCGTTATGATGCCGCGCCTCTATCGGGTTATTGAGATCGACCTCACCCAGTCCGCTGAGATCAATCTCAGTAGATAACTCAACATCATTAATAAAATCATTTTTCGAAACCGTGCGGGTATCGTTACTTTCCATCTCGGAAAGGGCTGTTACCACCACTATATAGCAGAAAGTAATTACTGGCGGCAGATATACCCTCGGATCTCCAAGCAGGAGAAGGATATAGGTATGGGCGCACATACCAAAGAACAGGTTCCCCCCCCTGCAACCGCCCATCGCAATCGGCCCCAGAAGCGGAATATTCTTAAGCAGAGCATTATACAGAAAGATCAGAAGTAGTAAGACCGCTCCAACAATAAAGGTTGCCATGCCGGCAGTCATTGAGAGCATCAATCCGGCAATTGAAAGGATTACTGCCGTAAAAAAGCCATTTGTCATTGAAATCTGCCCAGACGGCAGAGGGCGTTCAGGTCTGAGGGCAGAATCCTCGTCAACATCAAAGAGGTCATTCCAAGCCATCCCTGCCAGATAAAAGCAGATACTGGCAGCAAGTATATTTGGGAAATACCCGATTCTTTCATAATCAAGCCCGGAAAAGCGGATTATAAAAAAACCGGCCAGGACATCAGCCGCAGCGGTAAAAGCGCCCGGAAGTCTTAAAAACCTGAGTAAGCCCACAATGATTCTCCACATTACAATATAGCAATTATTCTAAGGATATTATATTTATTCTGAGGTTGATCTCCAATATGATAATATAAATTATAATATCGTATCATATCGGGTGTTAGATAAATTTTGGTTGTTATTGGCCATGTATAGCTGTTTTCCTGTTGACTGGGCAATGAAATTCAATATTCTTTTATTATAGTCGTCCTTAATATTGAGGCAGAATGACAATGTGTGATAAAAGAGCATTTTGCATTGTCTAACAATTAATAATTTATCAGGGCCTGTAGCTCAGTCGGTTAGAGCAGTTGACTCATAATCAATTGGTCGGGGGTTCGAGTCCCTCCAGGCCCACCAGAATTACAAGGGTTTAATCCATAACGGGTTAAACCCTTTCTTATTGATAATTCAGGACTTACAGCATCAAAAAACAGCAAAATCCGACATGTTACCAGTGGTTATGGATTGTTACCAGATGCTACCAATTATTATGGTTTTATATGCTCTATGCGATAAATTTGCGATAAAAAATACCACATAGAGCAATTGACTCATCAATTCATACATCAAATTTCTGTTACATCAAACGACATCTTTCAGTGTTTCTGCAATCATCGGACGGATCACCTGACCTGCTTCATATGCCATATCAGAGTCATGATGAACATAAATTTCTGAAGTATGGCGACTGCTGTGACCAAGGCTGGCGGCAATAACATCCGGATTAAAGTTCAGCTTACCAGCCAGAGTACCGTAACCGTGCCTTAGTTCATGCAGGATATGGGGTCTACCAAGATCTTTAATAATCAGACCCTGCTTGGCCCATGCTTTCTGCACATTATGATCCAGAGCTGTTACCACCCAAGGATTACCCCGTGAATTAATAAACAGATACTCAGAGGTAACACCCTTACTGGCTTTTAGTTCCCTTGCAGAGTCAAGCACCTCCAGAAGAAGCTTATCAAGTTTTAGCTTACGCTCTTTCTTCTGACCACGCATACCCTTTTCATACAGAGTAAGAATATCACCATCAATATCGCCTTCCCGTACGCCGCATGCAGCAGTAACACGACAACCGGATAATGCAATGAAGCGGAAGATTGGTCGTGCATACTCACCAAGTGCCAGATAATGGGCCTTAAGTTCATCTGGATGAAACGGCAGCCTTCTGTCCGGGTTATACTCCACTTTAGGAACATTTTCAAAAGGAACTGAGTTTATAAGTAGCTTTCTTTTAAGATGCCCAGCAACAGATAGAAATATAGACCGATGCAGATTGGCCTGACGTGGAGTTGAACTCATTGAATTCAGGTATGCACTCATAATTGAAGCATCGGTATCTTCAGTAAGCAAATCCCCCTTACTGTCGATAAATAACCTGACAGAACGCCTAACCTCTGCTAAATAATCCTTGGTACGGGTAGCAGAGTAGTCTCTACAAAAAGTTTCAACAGCGACAGACCATCGGGTATCTCCTGCAACAGTACCGCTTGTCAACTCACCTTCAATCAATGCAGCTTCACGGTCATTAACAGCCAACACATGACGGTTGATTTCACGACCAGAGACAGAATAACAACGAATCTTATACTTGTACTTCAGTTTACCGTCTTTACGGTCCTCCTTCTTTACTGGTTTACCATTCTTATAGATCTTTTTATATGACATGAATACCTCCTTACTAACGATCATGTCATACCTACACCCATAATATACCATATAAATGCAGGTATGACAGCTTAATATAGTAAAAGTAGAATTAAAATTACCCGTCCGAACTGTCCGAAAACATCCAATACCCGCTAGTTATTATTACACGAGATTCTTCTTGACCCGTCCGTAGCGTCCGACACCTGTTCTGGAGTACTCTCCTGGTCTTCTGCAGGATCTCCATCCATAACTTCTGGCGGATTTGGCATTGCAGAAGCAAGTTCTGGGATAATATCTGCATCATCTAGACGTGGGTGCAGAAGTATAAATCCACGGTAGCCTCGTTGAACCCCCACGGCTGTGGCAATATCATTACGACGTGAGGCTCTGAACTTTTGCCTCATAATAGCTGGCAACTGGCGGCCAACTTCAAGTCGGGTCTTGGCTTCCCAACCTTTATTCATGCAGTACTCCTCATAAGCAGAAAAGATTTGTTCTGTACTGAGTGTTGCATCTGAGTATGGAGATCCGGGAACAATGCGTTCATTAACAAAGGTTTGAAGGCTATCAGATTCAGCAAGAAGGTTATCTACCCTTTGCTCCTGCTCTGAGCTCAGGCGGATCTTGCCTGTTTCAGCTATGTCATTAAGAAGTAATCGCGCACCTTCAACTGCCCATGCAAGGATGCCCTCACCTTCTTCCGCCAGTAGTTTGCGGGAAAAGTCAGGAATACGTCTCTGGACTGCTGGCTGATTGAAATCAATGATCAACATTCTGCGTTTCCAGGCATCACGGTCAGAATCCAGATTAATACGCAGCTGTGAATTTGCGGCAATAATAAGGTTGAAGTTGCCGACAATATCAAAAGCATTGTTACTACCCTTCGCCTCGCCTGTAAGACGGTCTCCACCAACCAGAGACTTTATTACACTGGCCGACTTCATATTAAGAAAGTCTCCAGCGACATCTTTACCCGTAAGCAGTGTCTTACCGACCATCCTGACAAGCTCAAAACGCTGCTCAAGCTGCCTAGTACGTAATTGGGAGCAGTTAACATACCCCACCAAATCTTCAATCATAGAAAGTATAGTTCCTTTGCCACCACCTGCAGTACCACACAATACCAAGAAGGTCTGGGTGATGTTCTTCCCTAGAAGACATTGCCCAGCATACTTCTGCAACAAGACCTGATCATCCTCGCTTATTGCAGGCATTAAAAGTTCAGTAATAAACCGTGGGCATTCAGCGCCCAGAATATATGGGAAATCTGTGCGGCTGTACGAACGATAGACTGGTGAAAAGTTCTTCATGGCAAAACCAGCATCAGTATTGGTAGGGATAAGTATCCCGTTTGCTGTGTGTATAAACAGATAGTCTGAATCTGTGCAAAAGTCAGCAAGACTGAATGCCTTGACATAGTTAAGTATCTCACGAATAACTTTATGTGTTCTCTTTGATATAAATAAACTTACATCAAAAAAACCATCCATTTTGGTGTGAAGAATATAATCATAAAACTCGGTGAGCATTACTTCAATCTTCTTCTCTGAAACATTCTCCCAAATACCCTTATGTGAGTCATACAAGTAGAATGTCCTGATCCTTTCAGAGAAAACGAGTAGGTTCATTTCACAAAACTTCTGGGCGATAGCAGCTTGATTAGGTGTTACCGATTTCAAGACTTGCTGACCCTCTTTATCTTCAACAATACAATAATAGAACACATCACCATGTGCAGTTAATTCCAGTGCATTAAGACATTCATACCCATAGCTTATGAACTGCTCAAACACATCCTTCTTCTGAGCTGCACTTAACAGATTATATGGTTTTTCGAATAGCTCATAGGACAAATAGTCAGCGACCGTTCCCCTGATTCCACAAACCGTGCATTCAAACTCATCACATAGTGCTGGCTGAGTAATAGTGGTAATTTTATTCCGGCAGAGCGGACAATTACCGAATGTGCTACAGGATTGATAAAGCACATGCAAACTGTATGAATCCATCTTGTCTAACTCTGATAAATTATCAAGATAGAGCCTCTTATAACGCCCAGAAATATGACAATTACGTGACATCGGTAGATTACACCATTCAGCCAATATATAAAGAGTTCTGCCTTTGTCATCTAGCTCCAACTCTTCAAACGACTTTCGATAAAGAATTAATGAATACAGATCTACACAATCTCCTGCGGTAGAATTCACGCTTAGGGGCCTCTCGCAAAACCAGCGTTTGGCATCTTCATCAATTATGAAGCTGTTATTCTCATCAGGCTGATCAAAAAAAGGACAAGGCATTTTCTCATTAAGCATACAATCAATCCCAAGTTTCTCAAGAACAGATGAACAATCCAAGGTGTTACGAATAGAATTTAACGTTATCATAAATAATCCTTAATAGTAAATAGTTATTAGCAGGGGAAGGCACATGCCAGACCTCCCCCTGAAGTTCAAAAAATCAAAGCCCCTTTACCAGAAACTCCTTTAATGACGGGTGTGAGACAACATATGGTCCTTTGGCTCTTGCTGTTTCAACATAACCTTTACGAACCCATTTACGTATGGTTTGTGGCTTTACACCGGCAATTAATGCCGCCTCAGAATATGTAAGTTCAGCTTTACGATAACAGTCCTCACGTATAGTTCTCGAAGTAATCCTGGTAATGCTACTTATATCAGGCATAATCAAACATCCTTAATAGTGAGAGTTAATAGGGCAGACTCGATGGAGTCCAAGCCTGCCCATTTTTCCTTTATTACGGCTCAGATTGCCGTTTACTTCCAAAATGAGTTGACCGACCTAAGATCATATCGTATAATATGATTGTGAATCAGGAGTCACTCATCAGACCCTGTTGGCGTTGGCGCGTCAGCAGGATCTTTTTATTCTGTAGCCTTTCTTTTCGAATAATTGCATCAATGACCTTCTCTGCAATGTCCATATACTCCTTTTTACGCATATCATCTTCCCATTTTTCTCGCTCATATCTCGCAGCGAAATCTTTTTCATTCCTTAAGTATTGCTCGTTGACGAGTGTTCTAGAGACAAAGTTAGGGATATAATTAACCTTTATATTTTCTCCATTACACTTTTTAACATGATCGAGAACGACTTCTTTAATATCCTTTTGGCTTAGGCGGGATTTACATGAAGCTTCTTGTAGTGATTCTCCATTAACAAGAATCGCTTCAATGGCAATTGACTTTGCTGTTTCACTAATATTTCGATGTTTCTGTTTCATAAGTATCTCCAGTAATTTGAAATGTTATAGACAATCTTTGCTACCTTAACTCTTTGATAAACAAGCTATATAAAACCAGACATTTTTCGCTCCTTTCCTTCTTTGTTCATTACCTCAGTCACGCCGTTTTTTTGTTTATGCGAATATAGTACAACTAAAAATTCATAAGTCACTTCAGTACAAAACCATACAACTTGGTTGTATGGTTTATAAAAAGCGCGCTAATTGCGAAAAAAACAAGCTGATATAAACTTAAAAAAATATGATAAAAAAACAGAGTTGTATGCATATTTATTTGAAATGGTTGATCTTTAAGGTAAAATCCATCAACACGTAGGTTTTTAACATGGGTTAAATATTAAGAAGGTGCGCCCCTGCTGTGCCTGAAAAGCTTACCAACGAGCCGATCAAGCCCGACCTAATGGTGAGATCAGGGCTGAGATAATAGCTGACGAGAAAGAAGGTGAGACCTGAAAGCTGTTTTACCAGCCTCTAAGGCTCTTACTTTCAAGCTTGATTCAGAGGAACCTATTGATCCGCATAAGTGTATAAGCCTGCGTGCGTTTATTGCCCCCTAGAGGGAAGATTAATGGCAGCACCTGAACCGGACCGGTTACTGACAGTCAGTCATCACGACATAGCAGAGAGTGCTAAAGATAAGACCGGTGCCATATTGAGTTCGATGGTATATGCAGACAGGGGTAAGTGGTCTGCATACTCATCCAGCATTTAAATTGCCTTTGGTACTGTACTAAAGATGTCTGGTGAGATCACTGATCACGAAGTCATCATCAATAAATGCGGCGGGGCTCTTGGCGGCAGAGTCATGGAATGAATGCGATGCGCTACTCAACGAAGAATTTAAGGCGTAAGAATAGAGACGGAGTACCATTTAATTCCATTTAGAGTAATTTTTTATTGCTACAAAAAATCCAGATTTAGCCAAATAAAAACCCGCAAGTCCTGAATTGACAGACACTTGCGGGTTTAAATATTTGGCACGCCCGAGAGGATTCGAACCCCTAATCTTCTGATCCGTAGTCAATCACCATAAAACCACAAACCATTTTACATCAAGGCATTACAAGAAAATCCAAAACGCACTTTGTCATTTGCTTGCACAGTCAGGATGCAATAACAATGCAAGGTAATGCAATTTAGAGGCACTCAAGGCGTACATCTTTTTTTAGGTACGAGTCATAGCGAGGCAACTCTATCACTCACTCGAATAGCCACAACATTTACCAGAAACCTAACCGTAAATATTGAGATCACTAAACCAGCACCTATAATCACTTCTTTCGTGCCTACTCAGTAAAGAACAACATATCTAACTTCTTCTCTACTCAGCACTTCTTTACAAATCACTCAAACATAGAAACTGAGCAAAATGTCAAAACTTCAACACCTGATCTATACGAAAATCATCGGTTCACTACCAGCCGTCGAACAGAAACGAGCTGCATTTTATCGAGCTCAGGTTTTCATCCTACTGCGAGTGCTTGAAAGCCTGGACAAAACCCGGATCATCGCAACCGCTGCAGAGATTGACAAGCTGCTTGACATCGGCCAGACCATGAACCACGAGGTTGATGACTGCATCCTGATCGTCAAACCCCGAACCTATGAAAACTGGCTTCGGCGCAAGCGTAACCATAAACCGATCAAGAGACCCGGTCGCAAGAGCAAACTTAGTGATCAGATTGTAGCCCTGATCATCCGCCTCGCCAAAGAGAATCCAGCCTGGGGACTACTGCGGATCGTCGGTGAACTAATGAAGCTCAACATAAAACTATCCGGCACTACCATACTCAAGGTTTGCCGGGAGAACGGCATAACGCCGCCACCCAACAGGACGAAGAACGCGCCGGTCAGCAACTGGGCTCACTTTGTTAAATGCAACATGTCAACTATGGTTTCATGTGATTTTATATCAAAGCCGGTTTACCCCCTTCGTGTAGGTTTGATGCATACTGCCTTGCCTTCATCCATTACGCATCCCGTCGTGTTTATGTCTCACCACCGACCTATAACCCGAACGAAGAATGGCTGATGCAGCAAGCTCGTAATGTCGCCGGTTGTCTTGATGACGAAGGAATTAAGCTGCGCTAATTAATACGCGATAATGATGGTAAATATACACCGCGCTTTGACAAGTTCTTCGAGAGGATTATCGACACCTCTTCTCCACCGGGGAAGGATGGTCGGGTAATCAGGACTGCCATTCGCTGTCCAGCTCAAAGCGGATACATTGAGTGCTATTTCTCGCACTTCAAACGTGAATGCCTGAATAGCTTTGTCTGCTTTTCGCTTGGGCAGCTCAACCGGATTGTCGCGCAGCATCTTGAGCACTATAACAACTATCGGCCACATCAATCGTTGGATAACAGAGTTATATCGCCTGACTTTTCCTATCCCGAGAAGTTTGATGCCAGTAAGGTAAAGTGCCGGAAGTTCCTCGGTGGACTGCTCAAGCATTATTACCTTGAAGATGATCAAGATAATCAGGCTGCGTAAATGTAGGCCGATATAATGTTCACCAAACCCACCGGCCTAAAGTGCAGGTGGGTTTTCGTATAGTCAGATTATCAAATAGCAAATATCTCAACGTAGGATATTTTTTGTAACGCTTTTGCACGGGTAAGCTCACTCGTGCGACAACTAGTTGTTTTTCAAAACGGCTGCTTAAAGCCGAAGTTTACCATGTTACTTTTTAATGCGTAGGCCAGTGAAGCATCGGCAGGTATGCGGGGCAAGCTTCAGCTCCTCGCGGTTGCACACAAGTCCGACGAGTTGCCCGGACTTGCGCAGGGCTTCCACTTCTTCCGCAAAATCATGCATTTCCCCGTTGAAATTGAACAGGCCGACCAGCTTGTCGCCCTTGCCTGTTTCCGCCAGCCAAATTGCCGGGTATTCGCGTTTGAAAATATCCAGCGGCCGGGCCTTACGCTCCCCGTGCGAAGCCAGCAGCTCTTTTGACAACGCTGCACGTTCCGGGGTAAGTGTGGGGAAACAGTCGGAGAAGAGCAGCATGCCGCCGACCATCTTCAACGCGGTCGTCCAGAGCACAACCTCATCGTAGGTCATCTTGTTGTTATCGCTGCGGGCAATGTGAACATCTGGATCGGAAACCCAGAGGCGACCGTTCATATAAGCGCGGTTGACGATGTTGCGGCAGACGTTCGGAACTGTCGGTGCCTCTTTATAAATTTTACGGTCCGACTGCCAGTACGGCGTGATATCCGTTCCGGTGCGTTCGCCGTTTACCAGACCGATGATCGAACCCAGAGGCGTGGTGCATCCAAGAATAAAACCGTCCCCCATACCCCGCCGGATCGCCTCCACGCCCCGGCGCAACGCCTGCGCGCGCGTGGCCGACCGGTCATGGTAACAGCCGCCCTTCCCGCTACAGCCGTTCACCAGAAAGTCGATCTTGACGTAATCATAACCCCACTGGCGCAGCGTCGAGAACACCTCCGTCAGATACTGCTGCGCCTGCGGATGCGTCCCGTCCAGAACCGCCGCCCTGTTGCCCCGCCATTCGCTAGCCCAGAGCGTCTGTCCTTCTTCGTCCTTTACCATCCAGTCAGGATGTTCCGCGTAGAGTCGGGAAGTTTCCTCAACGAGGAATGGCGCCAGCCAGATCCCCGGCTTCAGGCCACATTCCTTGACCTTCTGTGCAAGAGCCTGCAAGCCATCGGAGAATTTTTCATTGGGCGTCAGCCAGTCGCCAAGAGCCGCCTGATATCCGTCGTCAAGCTGAAGATATTCAACCGGAAATTCGTCGCGGTGCTCATTCAAATAAATCGCGTTATCATAGACATCCTGCTGCGTGACCTTGTCGAAATAGTAATACCAGCTGCACCAGCCGGTGGGAATGTGCGGCCAGGACAGGGCATTCATCCGTTTGGCCCAGCGCGAAGCGAATTCCTCCAGCAGCGCATATCCGTCCGCCCCTTCCAGAAAGATCAGCTCCTCGGAAACAATCTGCTGTCCGTGTTCAACGACAATGCCGTCCCCTGAGGAATACGCCATAAACCGGCTGAGTCCCTGATCGCCCAGCTCCATCACAAACCGGGTGAACTGGTCGGCGGAACTGATAAAACCCGCCAGCAGCGACTGGCCGGTTTTACTGTCATTAAGTACGGTGACATATTCGGCGGTAAACCGGTTAGGCGTGCTGCTGCAATAATTGTCAGGATCGGATACGGCAAATTTCTTATAGTCCGGATTGACTTCAAAATCGCATTCGCCATACCCGACGCTGGCGGCCGCGGATGCCATCGTCCAGCCTTCCTTGTAGATCCGGATACGCTCGGACGGTATCCCTACAAACGCGTCCAGTGCAAACCGGAACCCGCCAAAACGGACAGGGCGGCCGCTGCGGTTCACATACAATGCACGGGTTGCCCCCGAACCGCCTGCAATCGACTCCAGAGAAGCCGTGCCCTCCATCTGCAAAGCATCCAGCCATTCGCCATCCACCTGCACCGCCAACCCACGGATAAAGTTCTGCATCGCCGTCCATCCCTTTTCAGTTATACCGCCCATCAGCCAGCTACGTTTTCACGCAACATCGGCATCAAACCACAACAATCCCCATTCGCCCGACAACAGCCGGACAGTAAAAACGACAAAATAGCTGAGTTTGCATGAGACAATCTAATTATCAGCATTCATTCATCCAGATAAACGCAACGAATCTACGCATAAAACGCCTATATGCATTGGAAATATATAGGAGAAGAAATTAAAAATGTCTTTCTGGACACTACAGATGCCATCAGTGCAGAAACAGGTGATTGGGTGTTATGTTATTCTTCTCCGTCAGATTTCTTATGGCGCAGTAGAACCTTAACGCCTTTACCTGGCAGTTCAAGCTCCTGTGACAAAGAAAGCGGTTGATCCATAATAAGATCACTCCACGGTCCTGATTCCTGCAGTAAAAGACGAAAGTTACGAATGTCGTTTGTGTGATTCAGCAGAATACAGAGTTCTGCAGTTTCAGAAAAGAGACGACAGATTTCGATTTCGGTTCCATCGCAACTAAGACCGTTCTGAATGATTTCAGCATTACGTTTTACGCCGGAAGAAAGGATCGCGTCCCGGAGCCACTGCACAGCAGAGGGGACAGGAGCTTCGTAATATTGGCGGAAGATTTCTGTTCCTGCCATAATTGTAGTTCCTCTTTTGAAACTATGCCGGATAATTGCGCTAGAGCCATCTGTATAAGAGATAACAGATTCAAGCTTATCCGCAGGTTCAAGTATATGCCAATAGAAGAATACAGGCGCCAGACCTTCGGGATACTTTATTTGCGGGGCGGTTTCGCAACCTTCCCGGTCATGCATGGTTGCGCCGAATACCTCGTCGAGACCGTAGATCGGAGCATATCCCAAGAACATGTTATTTTCGTTCTTGAAAGCAAATGGCGACTCGGCAATCACAGTTCCGCCATTGGCGACAAAAAGTTTGATCGCATCAGCAATCTCCTGAGACATGTTTTCAACCGCAGGCAGCAGCAGCAACCGATAACGCCCCAACTCGCTTAAGTTGAACTCAGAAATACCATCAAACGGGATATTCATATCCCACAACGACTTGAATGCCCCACGGATGCTGTTTTCAACTCCGTCTTCAAATTGGTTATATACAACTTTTCCGTCGGCGGTCTGCATATGTGTCGCCATCAGCAGAGTCATGAGCCGATCGGAGACGAGAACGGCAGCTTCAGGACGAGGGCATGCGGCATTGAGAAGCTCAGCATGTCTGTCCAGAAATTCCGCCTGCTCCGCGTGGAGTTGAGCACGGCGTGACGGGCTTCCATCCCATCGCATCAAGTTGAAGTTAGCAACCTGATTGTCTGAAACACGAGAACGGTAATTCCAACAAACGAATGACTTCACATTGTGGCCGATAGCCAGCCAGTTATTGAAAACCCGTTCCTGCAGCGTTATCATGGCTGCGTTTGGGCCTGCCTCCGTTTCAAGTACGAGCACTCTTCGTAAAGGATCGCGGGAAATCCATCGAAAACTATCGACATAAAGGGATTTCGTAAATGAGTTCAGCCAGCGGAACTCCCCATGAGCAACCGTGTAGTATGAAAATCCGGGGATATCGAAACTATTGGCGATTTCTGAAGGACGAAGATTGACATCAGGAAATATACCGCGAAAGCCGTGCGTCAGACAGATATTGCCAGTTACCGGACGAGAGTGGGGATCATTTTCGTGGATGTTAGTACGAATAACCTGCATCGCATCCAAAAGACGGTACTGATTGAATTCATGCCAGTCTCGCCATGCGACAAGGCCACCGTACAGAAATCCATTTCCGCTGGGTGGCTCAACCTCTTCCCAGTTACGAAAACGGACGGGAAATTCCGTACTCCACATATTCAACATCGCGTCCAGATTGTTCCTGTAGCGCTCCTTCAGCCAATCTCGAAAACGATTGCGGGAATTAGCACAATAGCAACAGCCAAGCCATGGTTCATTCCAGCTCATCCAGCCCAGAGTGGCCGGATGTTCCGCATAACGACGCACAGATAATGCGACAAACTCAAGTGCCTTTTGTCGCCAGATTGGGTCGTCGAGGCAGATGCGTACCCGCGGACCGGAATTGTTTTCGATGGCGTTTGGACCGGATTTCGGGGGAAACGTAGGGTAGTCGCGTGCAAGCCATTGCGGCGGATAAATTCCCTGCAGATTATCAAATACTCCGCCGACGTTTAGCAATACGCCGAGTCCATGGGTTGCGGCCAGATCCATGACCGCATCCTGCCGGGAAAAATCATATTGATGCTCTTCGCGTTCGATTCGGTCTTGCGGAACAAAGATTCGGATGACATTGAAGTTAAGCTTTTTAAGCTCTTTCATGTCTTTCTCGAATTCTTCCATCGGCCAGTCAGCGGATTTCGCATACGGAGCGAAGGATGCTCCATAGAGAAAATGGTCATCACAAAAAAAACTTTTCATTGTTTGTCTTCCAATTCAATAGTGGAACGTTCGGTCAGGAACAGGGGATAGTCGGTGACTGGATATGGCGCGATAATTGCCGAACCTTTAGCCCAATCCGGATATTTCACGATTTCCGGAGCAATAGTATAAACCGTATGACGCAACGGATCGATAAGGACTGGCTCGCGGAATCGAAAATTCAAGTCAGCGGAAATCTTGACTTCGCATTGCATTGGCGGAACGGAAAGTTCAATATTCTCAGGCAAGTATAATGCAAACACTGGGGTTTGGTGATGTAAAAACGCGACAGAGTTGAACCGGTAATTCAGAAGGCTGCTCGACATGTTTCCATTGATCTGATTCCCAGCAATCAGCAACTGCGGCGCAAGTTCGGATTCCGCCAGAAGCGTACACATTGCTTGAAATGAGAAATAGGCAAGTTTGGGCTTTGGCGGCGAAACACGGAAAAGGCCAAACTCTTGGTCTGACCCATCGGGATAGTAGGACTTCAGGTCTGAAGCCGTAAAGATTGAGGATACTTTCATCCCTGTCTGCAGATCACATAGAAGACGTCGGGTTATATATTTGGCCTGTATGTATTCTGTTGTTGCAAGGCAACCGCTGTGATGCGGGCGGGTTGCCCTGCCGGCTTCTCCCTGCCACAGTTCCAACTCGTTGTCAGTGGACTCGAGATGACTGCGAAGGAATTCAACCTTTTCTCTATTTTCGATTTCCGGTGTATTGGCATAATTATGATAACTAACAATATCAACCTGTTCGGCGATTCGTTTTATACCGGCTACCCGTACATGATCGGAGACAGGGTGTGAAATATCGGCGATAATTTTGACTGCAGGAAGCACCGCCCGCAGAACTTTCGCGCTTTCCGCTACAAAGTGGATGTAATCCTCCGCAATTCGCACCCGTCTGGCTGTCTCGTCCATATCGGAGTGAACCGTTTGACCAAGATGACGCCAGAATACCCGATGCATATCGGGTTCATTCCAAATTTCATAATGGGTTACGCGCCCGGTAAAATGGCGCGCCATTGCAACCAGATAGTTTTTCCAGGCCGTCATGGCTTTTTCACCGTGATATAGCGGAACTTCTCCGACATAGCCTCGGATCATTCCGTTTTTGGGAGGTTTTTTGCTTTCCTGGAATATTTTCTCATAAGCAGGAACCGGCGTATGAATTGGATTGCCGAATCCGGTGTTGAACCATGGTTGAATTCCACGCATAAGCAGGTTGTCTACGATGACGTCGAGCCAGCTGAAATCATAAACGCCGATTTTGTTTTCGCATTTGATCCATCCAGTCTGAAGTCGCGCCCATTTACAGCCCGAAGCGCAAAGCGAATCGTAGAGGGGTGTTGGGTCGTAGGTGTCACGATCAAGTGTTTCCATGCCGATTCCTACCATAGAACTTGAAATATCACTGCTTGAGAGCACTTTCATCTTTCCGAGCAGAGAAATTCCGAACTGATTTTCCAAAGGTGGTGGATTATTGTCATACAGATTCAGATCGTCGGTATTGGTCAATTTGAATATAGGTCGCATATGTTTCACTTTCTTCATTTGGGCATTAGAGTACCGAAACGCATTCTGTTTTTGTAATTGAATTCATTGCCTGACCATACCTTCTGAGTATGCTTCCCGGAGCCTAAGCTGTCGGCATTATCCACCGCGATATCGAAGCCAATTTGTGTAGGACCAGACATGCCCAGAGCAGACCACGGAATGGAAAGTGTTGCTGTGTAACCTTCGGAATCTTCAGTGATCTTCCATCGAACCGCTGTCGAGTTCACACCATTGGTCCCTTGAAATGTTGCTGCCAGCCCATTCGATGATGCAGGTGAAAGAAAAATTCTGTGGACATTTCTGGTGTAGGTTGGATGGTCGAGCCTGCTTTCCGGTTGTGTGTCGAAAAATAATTCTATTGTGTCACCGATCCATGGAGAGTCTTTTTCTCGTGGCCCCCGGTCAGCGTCATTTACCCGGATCGTAAGATCCAGCGCGTCTTCGGTCATTACCGGACGGAAGTTAAAGAAATTTCCGACTTGTGTCGTCTCATGGCTGCGACAAAATTTTACCGCGTTAATGGATACAGGCCAACTTTGTAGTTCTTTTCCATCTGAAATAATTATTTTTGTCTGTTGACATTCCTCGGAGAGTGCATAGTAGACTACATTTTCCGATTGCGGTTTTATGGTTATTTCCTGCGAAATTTTAGCAAAATCCGGACGCAACTTCAGATTAATTGGCACATTGCCATGATTATATACTCCGATCCCGAGCATCCGCTTTCCTTCGGATATACTTAGGCGGCTTCCAGTTATGGAATAGATTTGCTCCGGCGTAACCGATGTTTCTGTTAAAACTCTGCGCAAGTTGTGTCCTCGTAGAAAATACGGTTCTTGTGTAAGCAGCATCCCAGGTTTTACTGCGAGAGAATTACCATAAATATCATAAAGACAAAGCTTTTCCCCTTTTAGCGTGAACTTGAATTTTTTATCTTTTGTATTGTTCCAGAAAGCAGCGATTTCCTGGCCGTCGCGGTCGCGGAATAGATAGCAGGTAGTTCCTCGAATCCAGTTAATGCGTTCAACAGGCGTGGAACCTGCGAAAAAATGCATCAGAGAACTGTGCGCCGGATAGAGCGGCGAAGGAATAAGTCCGGTCAGAACAAAATTCGCCACCTGCCGCCAACTCGGGGAAAGTTCATGCATAATGAGCGCGGTGTCAGGAAGATACATAGTCTGTTTAATGCCTTCTCCAATATCCAGCAAGAAACGTTGCGCCAAATGATAGGGACGTGTACCGGCTTCAACCTGCTTGTTGTCACTATTTTCGCCCCAGAGATAGTAAAGTTCCGAATTCCAAAGCGGCATCTCGGGTTTGAACTTTGTCAGCATCCGCCTCAGCTGTAGCAAACTCTCTCGAGCCGGGTTGACGCTGTTTTCCTGACGCGAAGCATAGGGGTGGAAACTCAAAGCATCACAGAAATCCAGAGCATTCGATTCTCCCAGCGCCGATAGAAATTCTCCTGCTATTCCGCCAAAGTCGGATGTGATTCCTCCTCCGACCACAATTGCGCCTGGGTCGGCCCTCCTTATTTCCTTGCCAGCAATTTTAATATAGTCCGCGTAATCTTTTCCCGGAACACAGATATTCGGTTCATTAGTTAGTTCGTAGGCGGCAATACGACCTTTATAACGGGAAGCCATGGCATATGCATAACGCTTCCACATTTCATACGGGGGCAGGATGCCGTCCCATGGCATTTTTGTGGCGATTTTCCTGGCGTTCTGGATTACAAATGACGGTAGACGTGTGAGATCTCGTTTTTGGGTACGGTAGTTGTCGCGGACGTAGAACATATTTCCCAGAACGATCATGATCGCCAGTTCGTTTCGGTTGGCAAGCTCTACCAGTCGGTCCGTTCCGCTCCAGTCGAATACGCCCGGAGCGGTTTCAATCAGGTTCCACGAAAAGGCGTCACCATTATTCCCGCTGCGCAGGAGCTTAATGCCGGAGTTCCGGAAGAAGCGCATGTAACCCTCCTGATCAGTTTCCAATCCCCGGAAGCCGCCGAGAATGAAACTTTGGTTTTCCGCTGTTTCTCCATAGGAGGATTCCACTCCGAGTACGGTCTCACGATGTAAGTCAGGAATGCCAGAACGTGGTTGGAAAACACGGGCATAGTGAATCGGAAATATTGTGTCATTGCTTCCGTTTCCTGTAACCTCTCCAGAGAGGCTGAAGTGTCCGTAACGCCCCTTGGGAAGCAAAAGGTTGCGGTGAACAACACTTTGGGCTTTCAGTTCAAGTTGGAGTTCTCCTGCTGCAGTTTTCGCCCGAGTCAGGTATTCCTCTTGCATTATCCTTAAGGAAAGCGTGGTGTCTGCGTCGCCATAATTAACAGCGACAATCTTTAAAGGCATTTGCGCATCACCGACACATACACGCTCCGGTGCTGTCAATGCTGCCTCAATGGTAGCTCGTGGAGCATAGGGGGTGGCTTCCGTGCCTTCGTTGATTTGCACGGCATCGAACCATACGGTTGCGGCGTTCGGGATTTGGCCCCAGTTGCCCCAGCGGAATTCGGTAAAATAGTTTCCATATTTTTTGGCGCGGAAGGAAAACGAGTAACGCTTCCATTCCATTTCCGGTTTCATCCAACGCAGTTCCGTAATCCATGCGTCCGACTGCGGCGTAATGTCACCGGATAAAACGCCGCAGCGAATGCGAACCGGCTTATCGCTTTTCATATACCAGGAAAGCGTGTATGCTTTACCCGGCTCAAGTTTGAACTCGGCGGAAAGAAATTCTATCATATCCGCTTTTGGATTTGTAAAACGAATGCTTTGCTTCCCGTGAACGGAGGTGGTTGTATCGAATTCCGGCTTGAGATAGCCGCCTCCTTTGCGGGCGAAACGAACAACTCCATAGTTTGCTGAGTCCAACTCAAAGCTTGAGTTACGAACTGGATTTTCAGCTGCACAGATAAAACCGGTACTCAACAGTACATATAATATAAATTTCATCGTATATAGCTCCATGTTATTTCTTTAACGTCAAGCTCAGAACAATTTTCACAGAACATACCGATTGAGAGAGTCAAAACCCCGGACTTCAACTGAGCAATCTTTTCTTCCTTGGGGACTTCAATTTCAAATGACCGGTGTTGCCAGCTTGGCGAGACCGTGAAGTTATTGAAGCTTACCCAATGTTCCAATCCCTTTTCCCAGCCACCATCTACAATGACCTGTGCTTTGCCATCGCGATCCGCCTTAAACCAGCCGCCGACCCGGTAACGCCGGCCAGGGATGACTGGAACAGGAAGGGAGACTGCGTTGATACGTTTCGGCGGATTCTGTGCCAATAATTTCAGACGCATCGCCTTGCCGCCATCTACATGGTCATCGGCGGGTACCACAGTCAAGGTGCCGAGTTTATCACTTCCATCTCGTTCCCAGCGCACGTGACGATAAAAGGAAGTCGGTAACGGGCCCGGATCACGATTAAAATCGAGATGGACTGCATTTGCTTTGCCATCGAACTCCTCAATGGAAATATCCTTTACCTCGGCGTGAACTGGGGACTCGCCGCTGGTAAAACAACAGAGTTCCGCTTTGCCCTGGTTATCAGTTTTGAAGTAGAAGTCGACCGGCGCAAACTCTTTCTGCGGCGAAAGCTTGGCCGTATACTTTCCTGTACGGCAGAAGAGTCCGCCTTCCGGCGCAAGATAGAGAAAACGTAAACGGTACACCGTATCCGCCTTGAAGGAACGGGCATAAATCAGTTTGGGCCAAGTTCCTGGAGTGTGGGTGATCCGGGCTGAATCCGAATTGATTTGCCAGCCACCGTACCAGTTCCAATCTGGTTTGGTGAGTTCTCCTGCTTGTAAAAATCCGCTCAAAAGCAAGAGAGTGATGATGGGTCTCATAAAATTTTCCTTTCGATTAAAAAGGCCAGACTGAATAGGATCGCGTTTCAGCAGTCGCTCCGTAATTGGAGCCGTACAAATAAGAAAGATTGAAATCGTCGCTGGAAAGATAATATGGGATATTCGATGAGACATGTCCGTCGGCAAAAGAGATATTATCCATTCCACAATGTCTCAAAGCAGCGCAGACACGGGAAACATCCTGCGAATGATAGTTGAAGTATGCGGAATTACTCGTCATGCTGCAGTTGTTTCCAATGTAGACATTTCTGAAATCATGGTCCTGCGCCACGATTGCAACAGTTGGACGACGGCATGTGTTAATTCTGCGTTGCATATATTTGAACTGCTCCGAAGGCACCGTTTGATACATGCCTAGCAGAGCGTTCCATGCGTAATTGGTGATTGGCATGCCGTCCCGACTATTGCCCTGAACGCAGGTTTCGTTGTCTCCGACCGGACAGCGGTACACTTTATTGATAACCCCGCTTTTGGGAAAGATAGAACCGGTAACATATGGATAAAGCAGTGGAGGAAAAGAGTTGTTGAATAGAAAATTACTGTTCCATTTCCAGTTCGCTGGTGGATAATAGCCCTTGTTATCCCCAGCGTACAAAAGCGCGGCAATCCCCAGTTGCTTGAGGTTATTTGCACAGGATGCCGACAGTGCGCTTTCCCGGGCCCGGCTCAACGCGGGCAAGAGCATGGCGGAAAGAATCGAGATAATCGTTATCACCACTAGCATTTCAATTAGCGTGAAGCTATGATGTTTTATAGAGGCCGTTGGGGTATACTTATATATCCTCATTTTTTCTCCTCCATTGCTGAAAGGAAAACATCATGAGCACTCTTTATCTCGGTATTGACCTGCACAAATGCGCCTTCACAACTTTCGCCACAAACAAAAACGGAGATAGAATCTTCTGCTCCTCCATGCCAACTAAATGCAAAAACAAAATTGTTACCTTCTTCAGCAGTCTCAGAAACGATTGGGATGTACTTGTCCTTGCTGTTGAATCCGTCGGCTTCTACCAGTGGTTCTGGGAACTG
>QKIH01000161.1 GCA_003249645.1 Desulfobulbaceae bacterium
CAGGGCTCTTCATCCCCTGCAGGCCAACAGTCTGAATATGCATTTTCAGCTAATTTCCTTTTCGTTGAATCTGAGAAAAACAATAGTGTCGGACCAGCAAACCGTGAGAGGTGTGCCGTAACAACCCTTCTATAAAGGAATATGGTTGAGACGGTTATTTCATACTCTTTTTGACTTGCTTAGACAATATTCTTTTGGGGTGGAGAGGAAGACTGCTGAAAATTTCATGCGTTTCAAGCTTAATCAGTGTACTCTGGAAGTTCTTTGGAATAAATTCTTGTAAAGATATTGTGGGTCACAAAATGGAAAAACAACCAGAGGATATACGTCTTGATAAATGGTTGTGGGCGGCGCGATTCTTTAAAACGAGATCTCAGGCGGCACAAGCGGTAAGCGGGGGAAAGGTTCATCTTAACGGCAGTCGAACCAAGCCTTCACGGCCGGTACAGGTAAACGATCAACTGGTTATCACCAAAGATAGCATGGAGTTTAGGATTACCGTGCTGGCTGTTTCGAAATACAGACGCCCTGCTGTCGAGGCCCGTCAGCTCTATCACGAAAGTGAAGAAAGCATCAAGGCGCGTCAGGAGTACCGGGAACTGCGCAGAATGGCCGGCGAAGGGTTTAAAGCACCAAGTGGTAAGCCGAGCAAGCGTGACCGGCGCAGAATTATCAATTTTACCAGGAAAAAATGAAGGGGATGAAGATGTCTAAGATAGAAAGAGCACTTATCAGCCTTACTGATAAATCGGGAATTGAATCGTTTGCAGCAGAGCTGGCTGGTCTCGGGATCGAAATTCTTTCTACCGGTGGAACTGCCAAAAAGTTACGGGATTCAGGGCTGACTGTGAAAGACGTTTCAGATTTTACTGGGTTTCCGGAAATGCTTGACGGACGTGTGAAAACTCTTCATCCAAAAGTTCACGGAGGTATCCTCAACCAGAGGGCGAATGCTGCACATCAAAAACAATGCACTGAACAAGGTTTGCAGAATATTGACCTCATCGCAGTCAATCTGTACGCTTTTGAAAAAACAGTTGCTAATCCTGAGTGTACACTTGCGGATGCCATCGAAAACATCGATATCGGCGGCCCTACCTTGTTGCGGGCCTCGGCCAAAAATTTTCAAGATGTAACTGTGATAGTTGATCCTGCCGATTATTCACTTGTTCTTGAAGAAATTAAAGCAACAGGAAATACAACACTCAAGACTCGTTTTAATCTGGCACGAAAAGTTTTTGCCCTGACCTCTGCCTACGATACTGCCATTATACGCTGGCTCGAAGGTGTCGATGTCGAGACCAATAATTACTTTAGCGGAGAATAATTGCGATGCTGAGAATGGCCGTATTGTTGTCTGGCAGTGGACGCACGCTCGATAATTTTCATGAAAGGATCGAGAAAGGGAGTCTCAATGCTGATATTCAGGTGGTAATCTCGAATGTCGCCTCCGCTCTTGGGCTCGAAAAAGCGCAGAATTATGGCTATCCAGCCTTTTACTGTGCAAATAATGATGAGATCAACGATGTAGTCTCCAGGTATGATGTTGATATTATTTGTCTTGCC